>JBGSRY010000082.1:0-6177 GCA_041737325.1 Rhodoferax sp.
CTGCGACCTGCCGGGCACCTCAGTGCTGGCGCCGCTGCCGGGGTTTGTGATGTACGCCATGAGCGCGCAGCTGCAAGGGCTGGATTTTGTCGGTGTGCCGCTGACAGCGGACTTTGAACTTGACGCGCCAGCCATGCTGGCAGCTATCGCCCAGCACCGCCCCGCCATCACCTACCTGGCCTACCCCAACAACCCGAGCGCCAATTTGTGGCACGACGAGGTGATGGAGCAAGTGATTGCCGCCGCAGGCCAGCAAGGCGGTTTGGTGGTCATTGACGAGGCTTACCAACCCTTTGCCTGCAAGAGCTACCTGACACGTTTGGCGCGCCACCCGCACGTGCTGCTGTTGCGCACCTTGAGCAAGTTTGGTCTGGCCGGGATTCGCCTGGGGTATCTGATCGGCCCGGCGGCGTTGATCGCTCAAATCGACAAAGTGCGCCCACCCTACAACGTCAGCGTGCTGAACTGCGAAGCGGCTTTGTTTGCGCTTGAACATCAAGCTGTTTTTGAGGCTCAAGCCCTTGATATTTGTGCGCAACGTGCTCTTATTTTTGAAGCGTTGGCGAAGTTGCCCCAGGTGCGTGCCTACCCCAGCCAGGCCAACATGCTGCTGGTGCGCGTGCCGGACGCGCAAAAAACCTTTGACGGCATGGCCGCGCGCGGCGTGCTGGTGAAGAACGTTTCTAAAATGCACCCACTCCTGACCCAGTGCCTGCGCTTGACGGTGGGTACAGCCGATGAAAATCGCCAGATGTTGGCCGCTTTGGAAGCTTCCTTATGACCCAGTTTGCCCTGACCGAATTGCCCGATAGCCCTGCCACGCGCGCGCCACGCTGCGCCGAAGTGGTGCGCAACACCGCAGAGACCCACATCACCGTGCGCGTCAACCTGGACGGCACAGGCGTGTCGCGGCTGCACACCGGCATTGGTTTTTTTGACCACATGCTGGACCAAATTGCCCGCCACGGTTTGATTGACCTCGACATTGATGCCGAAGGCGACCTGCACATTGACGGCCACCACACGGTGGAAGATGTTGGCATCACGCTGGGCCAGGCGGTGTACCAGGCGGTGGGCGACAAAAAAGGCATTTGCCGCTACGGCCATGCCTACGTGCCGCTGGACGAAGCCCTGAGCCGGGTGGTGGTTGACTTTTCTGGCCGTCCGGGCTTGGTGATGGATGTGCCGTTCAAGGCCAGCATGATCGGCACCCTGGATGCCCAGCTGGTGCACGAATTCTTTCAGGGCTTTGCCAACCACGCCCTGGTCACGCTGCACATTGACAACCTCAAGGGCGAAAACGCGCACCACCAGTGTGAAACCGTGTTCAAGGCCTTTGCCCGTGCGTTGCGTGCGGCCCTGACGCTGGATGCGCGTGCCGCCGGGCAAATTCCCTCCACCAAGGGTTCTTTGTAGTTATATGACAAATGGGCTTCTAGCCCTTGTATTACCTGGTTAAGCAGCTATGAACGTGATAGTGAAATGAGTCTTCAAAAAACCGTGGCGGTAGTGGATTACGGCATGGGCAACCTGCGCTCGGTGTCCCAAGCGGTGCAGGCTGCAGCTGTTGGCACTGATTTCACGGTGCTGATCACCCAAGACCCTGACGTGGTGCGTGCGGCCGAGCGCGTGGTGCTGCCGGGCCAGGGAGCCATGCCCGATTGCATGCGCGAACTGCGTGAATCGGGGCTGCAGGCCTCGGTGCTGGAAGCCGCTGCCAGCAAGCCCCTGTTTGGCGTGTGCGTGGGCATGCAAATGCTGCTGGACCACAGCGCCGAAGGCAACACCGCTGGCCTGGGTTTGATTCACGGCGAGGTGCTCAAGTTTGAGCTGACCGGGCGCTTGCAAGAAGACGGCAGTCGCTTCAAGGTGCCGCAAATGGGCTGGAACCAGGTCTGGCACGCCAACCACGGCGGTGTGCCGCACCCGGTGTGGGGTGAAGTACCCGACGGCAGCTACTTTTATTTTGTGCACAGTTTTTACGCCAAACCGTCGGATGCGCGCCACAGCGTAGGGGAAACCGATTACGGTGGGCGCTTCTCCAGCGCCATTGCGCGTGATAATATTTTTGCCACCCAGTTTCACCCCGAAAAAAGTTCTGAGCACGGCCTGAGCCTTTACCGCAACTTCCTCCACTGGAACCCCTGATTCAGTTTGCGTCCCCGATGTGCCACGCCGTTGCCTCCTCAACCTACCCGCATGCATGGCCTGAACCGTGTGCTGCGGTTAGCCATTTTTTCTAGCCCCCACTTCTTCCGTTTTTTACCCTCCTGCCGAGCATCATGCTTTTAATTCCTGCGATCGATCTCAAAGATGGCCATTGCGTGCGCCTGCAACAAGGCGACATGACCCTTTCCACCACCTTCAGCGAAGAGCCTGCCGTCATGGCGCGCAGTTGGGTGACCAAAGGGGCACGGCGCGTGCATCTGGTCGATTTGAACGGGGCCTTTGCCGGCCAGCCCAAGAACGAGGCCGCCATTCGCAAGATTTTGAAAGACATTGGCAGCGAGGTTGATGTGCAACTGGGTGGCGGCATTCGCGACCTGGACACCATCGAGCGTTACCTGGATGCCGGCCTGCGCTACGTCATCATTGGCACTGCGGCGGTTAAGAACCCCGGCTTTTTGCAAGATGCCTGCACCGCGTTTGGCGGCCACATCATCGTTGGTCTGGATGCCAAAGACGGCAAAGTGGCCACCGACGGCTGGAGCAAGCTCACCCGCCACGACGTGGTGGACCTGGGCAAAAAGTTTGAAGACTACGGTGTCGAATCCATCATCTACACCGACATTGGCCGCGACGGCATGCTCAGTGGCATCAACATCGATGCCACCGTGCGCCTGGCGCAAGCCCTGACCATTCCGGTGATCGCGTCTGGTGGTTTGTCCAACATGGCCGACATTGAAGCGCTGTGCGCCGTGGAAGACACCGGCATTGAAGGCGTGATCTGTGGCCGCGCCATCTACAGCGGTGACCTCGATTTTGAAGCCGCCCAAGCACGGGCCGATGCGCTCAACGGCTAATCAGCATGAACAGCATTTTCAGGCTGTTGTAGGGCGGACTTTAGTCTGCCATGGTCGACTGAAGTCGACCCCACAGTAAGTCAGTTGACGCATCCCACGATGCGTCACTTTCCCTTTTATTTGCTTGATTGTGGTGGCTATCAGCCATCAAGCTTGATCAGGCAATGCCCAGCAAATCCATGATGCCGCTGATGAACGTCAGCGGGTGCGCCGGGCAGCCGGGCACGTAAAGCGTGGGCGGATACTTGTCCAGAAACTCACGCGCCAGGGCATCGCTGTCGGCAAACACACCGCCCGAAATGGCGCAGGCACCCACGGCAATCAGCAGCTTGGGCTCTGGGATGGCCTCCCAGGCAATTTGCAGTGCCTCCATCATGTTGCGGTTGAGCACGCCGCTGAGCACGATGCCGTCGGCGTGGCGTGGACTGGCCACCAGGTCGATGCCGTAGCGGCCAATGTCAAAGTTCACGTTGCCCCAGGCGTTCACTTCCATCTCGCAACCGTTGCAGCCACCGGCCGAGACCGAACGCAGTTTCAAAGACCGGCCAAAGCGTTTTTTGAGCTCGGCCGACACCGCCATCGGGTCAAGGTTGGGGCGTGCCGCGCTGACCACCAGCTGGTCGCGGCGGGTGGCACACAGCTTCACGTCGTTGCTGAAACTGAGTTTTTGGCCAGGGCACACCGGTGCGCAGTCGCCACACATGACGCAGCGGCCCAGGTCGATGCGCACGGCATCGGCGCCGTGGACGTTTAATTCAATCGCGTTGGATGGGCAAACATCCTGGCAGGCACGGCAACCCGGTGCACACGCCGCCTCGGCAATCACCGGCTTGCCGCGAAACCCGCCAGGTTGGGCCGCGCGCAGGTCGGCAATGTACTGGGTGCCTTGGGCTTTGCGAACAGCGATGGTTTGGAACATGGGGCGCGTCTTGGGTCGGGTTACAGGTCGTTGCCGCAGTACGAGAGGTCAAAACTCTTGTTGCAGATGGGAAAGTCAGAAATGGTTTGGCCGCGCACGGCAAAGGCTTCCCCATACCAGTTGGCCAGGGACGGGTCTTGCACTTTGGCGTGGCACAACTGGCCTGCCGCATCGGTCTCCAGCGCGACCAGCACCGGGCCGCGCACGCCTTCGAGCAGTGACACACACAGTGACTGGGGTGTGAGCGGCCAAGGGCCTGCCAAGCCAGCGGGGGCAAAGGGGGCGGGCACGTCGGCCAGGTTCAGTGCCGCATCCGAGAGCCGGGCCATCAGCCACTCGGTACTGGCCTGCGCCTCGGCCATGCGCTGGCTCATGCGGGTCCAACAGTCGCCGCTGGTTTCGGTGTGCGCTGTCGGGGCAGCTGCGGCGTAGGCCAAGCCGGGCAGGGTGTGGCGCAAGTCCAGTGCCACCCCGCTGGCACGGCCCACTGCGCCGGTGACACCCAGGTCAAGCGCGGCTTGTGTGCTCAGGATGCCAACGCCTTGAAACCGGGCTTGCACGCTGCGGCTGCTGCGCATGAGGGTGTTGACTTGGACAAAATCAGGCAGAAAAGCACGCAGCGTGGCCAGCAAGTCCTGGCGCAGGCTGTCCCCTATGGGAGCCGCTGCACCAGGGCGAATCCAGCCGCGGCCAAAGCGGTTGCCACAGGCGCGCTGGCTGGCGTTGATGATGGCGGTGCGCAGGCGGCCATAGGTTGCGGCGGCTTGCAGGTAGGCGGTGTCGGTGGCCAGACCACCCAGTGTGGCCAGGTGCATGGCCAAGCGCTCCAGTTCCAAACCCATCGCACGCGAGGCAAGTGTTGCAGGGGCTACCGGCCGGTTTGCCAATGATTCAAGGGCACTGTTGTAAGCCCAGGCATAGGCCAGTACCGAGTCGCCAACGATGGATTCAACCAACGGGGTCAGGTGTGCGGGTGGTTTTTTCAGCAGCAGCGCCTCGACCCCACGGTGTTGGTAGCCGAGCTGGATTTCCAGATGGTGCACCCGCTCGCCGTGGCACATGAAGCGAAAGTGCCCGGGCTCGATCACCCCGGCGTGGATCGGGCCGACACCCACCTCGTGCACTTCAGCGCCACGCACTTTGAAAAACGGGTGTTCTGCCATGCGGCCTTGGCGCGTGCCTTCATAGCGCACTGGCTTGAGCCACGGGTGGCCGTCGGGCACCAGGCCGGTTTGTTCCCACAGTTCACGCTCGAACAGTTGCGCGGCGGGGCAGGTGGCGGTCAGGCTGGGGTAGTGTTCACCGGGCAGGGCATGGCCGCGCAGCAAGCGCAAGGGCTGGCCAGGTGGCAACAGCACGGCGGTCACCACCACGCCTGCGGGTTCATCAGCCAAGGCCATGCGACCATACCAGGCTATGAGTATTGAATTGGCCTCTAGCTCTTGTCTGCATTGGGTAACAAGCTCTGAAAGTGATAGCGTCTGCAGGGCCTTTAGATGGCCTTGCACCCAGGGTTGCAGGGGAGTGGGGGTCATGGGGTCAGCCTCCAATGGACACCGCCACGGCACGCAGCAGGTCGGTCAACAGGTCAGGTGTGTAGGTGCCCAGCATCACCAGCACCAGCACAAAACCGAGCTTGGGCAGCAGCGTGATCCAGGGTTCTTTGGGCGGCTGTACGACCCTTTTTTGCGCGCCCCAAAGCATCGGAAACAGGGTGCGGCCGGTGGCCACAAAAATCAGGGTCAGCATCACGCACATCAGGGTAAAGGCCAGCAGCTTGCCCGACTGAACAATGCCTGAGAGGATCAGCATCTCGGCCAAAAAGCTGGCAAAAGGCGGAAACCCGAGCAACGCAAAAATGCCCACGGTGAACAACATGCCGGTCAGGGGCAGGGTGCGGATCACGCCGCTCAAGGGGCCAACCTGGTTGGTGCCATACACGGCACGCATGCGCCCTGAGGTCAGGAACAGCAGTGATTTGACGAACGCATTGCTGACGATGTACAGCACCACGCCGTAGGCGGCGGCTTTGCCCACCGACAGGCCCAGCGCAATCACGCCCGATGAGCTGACGCAGGCGTAAGCCACCAGCCGCTTGTAGTTGCTGCAGGCCATGATCTGGATGGCGGCCACCACCAGCGAGAGGTAGCCCATCACCAGCAGTTCCTGCGACACAAAACCGGCCTCGTGGCCGTGAAAGATTTGCAGAATCCGAAACACCGCCACCACGCTGAT
>JBGSRY010000094.1:0-3805 GCA_041737325.1 Rhodoferax sp.
ACGAATACCACAACCTGATTGAAAAACTGGCCATCAAAATCCACCAGTCGGGCTGGGCGTTTGACACCATCCTGTGCCTGGCGCGTGGCGGCATGCGCCCCGGCGACATTTTGTCGCGCGTGTTTGACAAGCCCTTGGCCATCATGTCCACCAGCTCTTACCGCTCGGAAGCCGGCACGGTGCAAGGCAAGCTGGACATTGCCCACTACATCACCACGCCCAAGGGTGAAATTGCGGGCAAGGTGCTGCTGGTGGATGACCTGGCAGATTCTGGCCACACCCTCAACGCGGTGGTGCACCAGTTGAAGCACGAATACGCGCCCATTACCGAGTTGCGCAGTGCCGTGATCTGGACCAAAGCGGCATCGTCCTTCACGTCGGACTATTGTGTCGACTACTTACCCAGCAACCCCTGGATTCACCAGCCGTTTGAGAGCTACGACAGCTTGCGCCCGGAACACCTGCTGCGCAAGTGGAGCGTCTGAGTTTTTTGCGCGCGTGCTGACCATGACCGATTCCATCACCCACCTGATTCATCACCCGTACCAACCACCGGCCGGGTTTGCGGCCCCGCAACCGGGCGTGTTCAAGGCTTCTACCGTGTTTTTCCCCAGCGTCGCGGCCATGCGGGCGTTTGACTGGAAAGATAAAACTGCCTACACCTACGGCCTGCACGGCACACCCACCACCTACATACTGGAAGAGCGCTTGTGCACCCTGGAGGGTGGTGCGCAATGCCTGCTGGTACCCAGTGGCCTGGCCGCCATTGCCACGGTGTCGTTGGCGCTGTTGCGGTCTGGTGATGAGGTGTTGATTCCTGACAATGCCTACGGCCCGTCCAAGGCGCTGCTGGAAGCCGAGCTCAAAGGCTGGGGCATCACCCATCAGATTTTTGACCCCATGAACCCGGCTGATCTGGCCGGGCGCATTTCACCCAAGACGCGCTTGGTCTGGCTGGAAGCAGCGGGCTCGGTCACGCTCGAATTCCCCGACCTGTGCGAGCAAGTGCGCATCTGCAAGGCTGCGGGCATCCCCTGTGCGCTGGACAACACCTGGGGTGCTGGCCTGGCCTTCAAGCCCTTTGACTTGTTGCCTGGCACGCAACCCGCCTTGGGCGTTGACATCTCCATCCATGCCTTGACCAAGTACCCCAGCGGTGGCGGCGATGTGCTGATGGGCAGCATCACCACACGCGATGCGCACCTGCACATGAATCTGAAGCTGTGCCACATGCGTCTGGGGCTGGGCGTGGCGGCTAATGATGCTGAAGCGGTGTTGCGTTCTTTGCCCAGCTTGCCCCTGCGCTACCGTGCGCACGACGAGGCCACCCGCTCGCTGGCGCAGTGGTGCACACAACGCGCTGAATTTGCCCAGGTGTTGCACCCGGCCTTACCCAATTCACCGGGTCATGCGCATTGGCAAAAGTTGTGCCAGACAACACCTGGCGGTGCGGCCGGTTTGCTGAGTGTGATCTTCAAACCGCACTACAGCCAAGCGCAGGTTGATGCGTTTTGCAACACCTTGCGCTGGTTCAAAATTGGCTACAGCTGGGGCGGCCCGATCAGTTTGGTCATGCCGTATGAACTCGCCAGCATGCGGCAACATTGGCCAGCACATTTGCAATCTGGCATTTTGGTGCGCTTTTCGATCGGGCTGGAATCCGTTCAAGACTTGCAATCTGACTTGGCGCAAGCCTTGCGCGCATTGGCTTGAGTGCGGCCAACGATGCGGCATCTGTCAGCCCATGAGCTGGCAGTTAAAATCCACCCATTAACTTGAAAGAACACCTTGGCAACACCTAATTACGGCTACGAAAAACGTCAGAAAGAACTGGCGAAAAAGAAGAAAAAAGAAGAAAAACTCAAAGAAAAAGCCCAGCGCAAAGCGGGCGAGGGCATGCCAGATGCACAAGCATCAGACGATACGCCCGCAGCAGACGGGCAAGCCTCCGCATAAGGACAGCGGCACAACATCAACCCTGGGTTTGCTGCATGATCGTCCCAGCCAGTGCCTGCAGGGCCTGGCTTGAGCGGTTCGGCAGCGCCACCGCTGGCGCTTGGGCAAACTGGACAAAATTGCGTTCCATCGACTGCTGATAGGCCGGGTCATAGTGCCATTTGAGCAAGTCCATGACCACAGCAGCAAATGAACCGGCCCGCGCCTGGGCTTGCCAGGTTTGCACCACTTCACGGCCGCGCAGCGGTATCAACACGGCCAAGCGGTCACAAAAATAGTCCACGTCATCCACCAGGTGGTGGTAGTCCTCCAGCAGCAAAGCCACGCGTTCCGCATCGTTGAGCTGCAAATTCAGGCACGGGCTGGCGCGCATGGCTTCCATCAAGCACGGCGGCACGCCCAGGTCACCCACTTTCTTGCTCTCGCTTTCGACAAAAACGGGGCGCACTGAATCAAAGCGGCGCAGCGCATCCCAGATCAAGGTGTCAAAGCGTTTTTGTGTCGGCTGCACCAGCCCGGGAATCGCCCCCAGCACCGAACTGCGGTGGCACGCCAACTGTTCCAGATCGAGCACCTGTGCCCCCTGGCCTGCCAACGCCTGCAACAGCCGGGTTTTACCGCTGCCGGTGGGGCCGCATACCACCGTGAACTTCAGCCTGGCCACTTGCTGCTGGGTGTCTTGCACGATGGCGGCTCTGAACGCCTTGTAGCCGCCTTCAATCAGCGTCACACGAAAACCAATCTGGCTCAAAATCAAAGACAGTGCACCGCTGCGTTGACCGCCGCGCCAGCAGTAGGCCAACGGCTTCCAGTCCTTGGGTTTATCCAACACATGGCGCTCAATGTGCGCTGCAATGTTGCGTGCGGCAATGGCAGCACCACGTTTACGTGCTTCAAACGGATTGACCTGTTTGTACAAGGTGCCAATTTCGATGCGCTCGGTATTGTTCAGGGTAGGCCAGTTGATCGCTTCAGGCAGATGGTCTTGCGCATACTCGTTCTCACTGCGGGCATCAATCACCGCATCAAATTCGGCCAGGCGATGGATCACCTCGGTGGCGCTCACGGGAGTCAAACTCATTTCAATCCTTTGGTGATTTCAGGCCATACGTTTGACAAAATCAAGGCTTGCGCCTCTTCTTTGGGGTGAATGCGGTCGGGCTGGAACCATTTCATGCTGTCAGGCACATCTGCAATTCCTTTAAGCACAAAAGGAACCAGCGCCGTTTGATGGGTCTTGGCGGTTTGCGCAAAGGTGTTGGCGAACGCTTGCGCGTAATCGCGGCCGTAGTTGGGTGGCACTTGCATGCCCAGCAGCAGCACACGGGCGTGGGCGAGTTGCGCGGCGCGCACCATGGCCACCAGATTGTCTTGGGTCATCGCCAAAGGCAAGCCACGCAGGGCATCATTGCCGCCAAGTTCGATCACCACCAGACTGGGTTGGTGCTGCGTCAGCAGCGCCGGCAGACGCGCGCGGCCACCGGCGGTGGTGTCCCCGCTGATGCTGGCGTTGACCACACGGCCAGGCCATTGGGTGTCGAGCAGCTTTTTCGCCAGCAACGCGACCCAGCCCGTGCCGCGCTTGAGCCCGTATTCGGCACTCAGCGAGTCGCCCAGCACCAAGATGCGCGGGGCAGGTTGAGGCGCTGCCGTAGCCGCCCACGTCGACAGGTTCAACCCTACAAGCCCGGCGGCCACACTGCGCACGATAAAGTAGCGTCGACAAAGGGATTGATGTTGATGAAAGAGATTCATGTCTGATTGCATTATTTCGGTCGAGCAGGTGTGGAAAAGTGTGACCGATTCCAGCGGCACACTTGACATTTTGCGTGATATTGATTTTTCGCTG
>JBGSRY010000105.1:0-6805 GCA_041737325.1 Rhodoferax sp.
AGCAACAGCCAGGCCAACACCACCAGACCGAGCAGCCAGCGGGTCAGAGCAGACCAGGTTTTGAGCAATTTGGAGGGGATAGGCGACACTTTGAATGAACGAGTTGACAACCCAAGAATTATGACCCGCCCACCCCTGTCTCTGCAGTCCCGATTCGCCCAGCGCATCCAACGTCGTTACGCCACCCTGCTGGAGCTGCTGCCCCCAGGATGCCCCGGCCCGGTTGAACTCCAACAGACCTTCGCCGCACTGAAAGCCCAGGGCCAAAACTGCGCCGATGCCCTGCGCACCATCCGGCAATTGACCGTCTACCGTCTGCTCACGCTGGACTGCGAGCAACAGCTGCCCTTGGCTCAGGTCACCCAGGCCATGACCGACCTGGCCGAATTTGCCCTGAATGTGGCACTGGCAGAGGCCCAGGCCATGCTCGACCAAACCCATGGTGCACCGCTGACCACACAAGGGCAACGTGCCCAGGTGTGGATTGTGGGCATGGGCAAGCTGGGTGCGCGTGAACTCAATGTGTCCAGCGACATCGACCTGATCTACGTCTATGACGAAGACGGCGACACCGCGGGCGATGCACAGGGGCGCGCGCGCATCACCAACCACGAGTATTTCGCCAAGGTGGTGCGTGCGGTTTACGCCCTGGTGGGCGACACCACCGAACACGGTTTTGTGTTTCGGGTTGACCTGGCACTGCGTCCCAACGGCAATTCCGGGCCGGCCGCGGTGTCACTGGACGCGCTGGAGGAATACCTGCACGTGCAAGGGCGTGAATGGGAACGCTTTGCCTGGCTCAAAAGCCGTGTCGTCGCCCCGGATGCCAGTGTCACCCGTGGTGCGACGCAGGCGTTGCGCAAAGTGGTGATCCCGTTTGTATTCCGGCGCTACCTGGATTACAGCGTGTTTGATGCCCTGCGTGTGCTGCACCGGCAAATTCGCGACCACGCCGACAAGCGCTGTGCCGGACACCCGGAACGCGCCAACGACGTGAAGCTGTCGCGCGGCGGCATCCGCGAGATTGAATTTACCGTGCAACTGCTGCAGGTGGTGCGTGGGGGGCAGTTCCCCGAACTGCGCACCCGCCCCACCTTGAGTGCCTTGCCCCGACTGGTGCGTGCCGGTCTGATGGATGCCGCAGCGGCGCAAGCACTGACCAAGGCGTATGTGTTCCTGCGTCAATTGGAACACCGCATCCAGTACCTGGATGACCAGCAAACCCACGTGTTGCCCACCCAGGATCAGGATCTGCTCTGGATCGCCCAAACCATGGGGTTTGAATCGGTGCAGCAACTGCTCAGCCAGCTTGATGCGCACCGTGAAGTGGTGGCGCAGGAATTTGACAAATTGTTAGGTGGACCACAACCCGAGTGCCGCGCCTGCCAGGGCGGCAAGACTGCAGGACAGACGCTAGAAGATGTGCTGCCCCAGTTTGGGGATACGCTGCGCCAGCGCCTGCAGGGGTGGTGCGAACACCCGCGTGTGCTGGCTTTGCGCGACGAAGCCCGAAGTCGGCTGCTGCGGCTGCTGTCACGCACTGCGCAATGGGTCAAGGAAGGGGTGGCCAGCGAGGATGCTGCGGTGCGGCTGGTGGACTGGATTGAGCCCCTGTTGCGCCGTGAAAGCTACCTGGCCTTGCTATGGGAGCGCCCCAATGTGCACGAACGTTTGCTGCGCCTGCTGGGTGCAGCGCGCTGGCCGGCGCGCTATTTGATGTTGCACCCCGGTGTGATTGATGAATTAGCCGGTGCTGACATTTTTTTTGAGCGTTTCAACGCGCAAGAGTTTGAATCTGACCTGGATCACCGCCGCAGCGCCCTGCACGGCACGGGCGAAGACGACGAAGAGTCGTTGTTGAACCTGTTGCGCCGTGCCCACCATGCCGAGGTGTTCCGCACCCTGGCGCGCGATGTCGAAGGCAAGCTCACGGTAGAACAGGTCGCTGACGATCTGAGTGCACTGGCAGATGCGGTGCTGCGCATCACCACCCGCTGGTGTTGGTCGCTGCTCAAGAAAGCGCACCGCCCCAGCCCCCAATTTGGCATCATTGCCTACGGCAAATTGGGCGGCAAAGAGCTGGGCTACGGCAGCGACCTGGACCTGGTGTTTGTGTTTGACGACCCGGAGGACAACGCCCCCGAAATTTACGCCGCCCTGGTGCGCAAACTCATCAACTGGCTGACGGTCAAAACCGGTGAAGGTGACCTGTACGAAATTGACACCGCACTGCGCCCCAACGGCAACGCCGGGCTGTTGATCACCAGCTTTGAGTCGTATGCCAATTACCAGCAACAGCGCGGCTCCAACACAGCCTGGACCTGGGAACACCAAGCCATGACACGGGCCCGCTGCGTGCTGGGAGATGCCAGCTTGCGGGCCCGTTTTGAGGCTGTACGCCTGGCCGTGATCACCGCACCGCGCGACCAGGACGGCCTGCGCAGCGAAATTGCCACCATGCGTGCGCGCATGGCGCAGGCGCACCCCGACAAACCGGATCAGTTTGACTTCAAGCAAAGCCCTGGCGGCATGATCGATGCCGAGTTTGTGATGCAGTTTTTGGTGCTGTCCCAGTCAGGCGCACACCCTGAGTTGCTGGCCAATGCCGGCAACATTGCCTTGCTGGAACGGGCCCAGGCCCTAGGCCTGCTGCCCGAGGGCATGGGTCACGCGGCTGCCAGCGCCTACCGCACCCTGCGTCAGGTACAGCACAAAGCCCGTCTGGACGAAGCCCCCGGCCAGGTGCCGGTGCTGCAATTGCAAGCCGAGCGTGATGCCATCCTGACACTGTGGCGGTATGTATTCACGCCAAGCGCTTGAGTTCAGCACATCCGGTTGACCCTGTTTTTTAACTTTGATTTTGATTGCAGCATGAAAAAATACACCCCCATCGCCCTGCTTGTGGTTGCCACCGCCCTGCTCACAGCCTGCGGCCCCAGCGCCAAGGACACCCATCCGCAGCAACTGTTGACCAAACGGATTGCCATTTTTAAAAAATTCACCAAAGCGCTGGAACCCATGGGCCTGGTGGCGCGTGACCGGCAGGCCTATGTCAAGTCCGACTTCATGACCCAGGCGCTGGCCTTGCAAGAACTCGCCAGTCAACCCTGGGTTTATTTCAGTGCAGACGGCAACTACCCCCCAACACGCGCCAAACCTGCCGTCTGGAGCCAGGCTGCTGAATTCAAGCAGGCCCAGGACAAGTACCTGCGGGCCGTAGACGACTTGGTGAAAGTCTCCGGCAGTGCCGACATGGCAGCGATTCGGGGTGGCGTTGATGCGGTGCAAAAAAGCTGCAAAAGCTGCCATGACCAGTTTCGCAGCGACACCCCCGGCGGGCAGTAAGCGCTGATCTGCACGTAGCTCGCAAGAGCTATATTATTTTTATAGCTAAAGGCCCTTTATTTACAAGGGCTAGAGGCTTATTTTGTGCTTCTTATTTTTCGTACCAAAGCGGTGGTGGAATAGCCCGCCACAAAGGGCAAAGCCCGTGCCTGGCCGCCCCAGGATTGCACCAAAGCCGTTTCAGGCAACAGGCGCATGTCGTAGTCACCCCCTTTGACCAGAAGATCCGGACGCACCAGGCCAATCAGCTCCAGGGGTGTGTCCTCGTCAAACCAGGTCACCAGGCTGCTGCTGGCCAAGGCGGCAATGACACAGGCACGATCGACCTCGTTGTTGAGCGGCCGGTCTGCGCCCTTGCCCAGACGGCGTGCAGACGCATCAGTATTGAGCGCCACCACCAAACTGCCACCCAGCGCACGGGCTTGTTCGAGGTACAGCACGTGCCCCCGGTGCAGCACGTCAAACACCCCGTTGGTGAACACCACCGGGCGCGGCAACGCAGCCAAGCGCTGCGTCAACTGATGCGGGTGACACAGCTTGCTGGCCAACGCAGAAGCCCCATCCGGCACGCCTAAGTCAGAATTTAAAGGGGATTTGTCCATATGCTTGATGCTATCAGCCCGGCTGGTTCGACTAAGCTCCTGCCCCTGGTCTGTGCCATTTGCACCGATGTCTTGCCACAATCTCTGATAATCGCACCCCACTATGAACCTGGTTCCCGTCAGCATTGATTCGATCGTCATCAGCCAGCCGCTGCCTTGCGCGCTGCGTGACAGTGACGGTGTGTTGTTGGCCAACCAGGGCTTTCTGGTCAACAGCCGCCATGAACTTGAAGTCATGGTGGGCAAGCGCAGCCAGATTTACATTGATGCCGACCAGTCTGAAAACTTCAGGAAAGCCTACGTCAGCAGGCTCAACAACCTGGTACTCGAAAATCGCGCACTGGGACAAATTGCCGATGTCAAAATGTCACCCTATGACATCAAGCGTGAAGTCGCACTAGAAATCAGCGACGAGCCTGACTGGCTTGACCTGCAGACGCAGACGCACGCCATGCTGCGTGACACCCACGGCGAAACCTTTTTGCCACGCCTGCAACGCCTGCAAGCCGAACTGGAACGCCACACCCTGCGCAACCCGGATGGCACTTTGTTTGCCCTGATCCATCTGGCCAGCAGCGAACTGCAACACTACAGCGCTACCCATGCCATGCTGGTGTGCGTGATGTGTCATCTGGCCGCGCACGAGGTGCTGAAGTGGCCCACCGACCAGATTCACGCGCTGTGCCGTGCCGCCTTGACCATGAACCTGAGCATGACCGACCTGCAAGATCGTTTGGCGATGCAAAAAACACCGCCCAGCCCAGAGCAGATCAAGCGCATTGATTCACATGCCGCACGCACCGTCGATCTGCTGCAACAAATGGGGGTCAGCAACGCGCTTTGGCTTGAAGCCGTCATGTTTCATGCCAGCCCGACACCAGGGGCTCTGTCCAAGCGCTCAGAAGGCAAGCGGCTGGCACGCCTGATCCAGCGCGCTGACATGTTTTCAGCACGCTTGTCACCGCGTGCCTCACGTCTGGCCGAAGCCCCTGCCACAGCCATGCAGGCTTGCTACTTTGATGAAAACAAACAAATGGATGAAGCCGGGGCGGCATTGATCAAGGCCGTTGGAATTTATTCTCCTGGGACTTATGTGCGTCTGAGCACCGATGAAATTGCCGTGGTGGTCAAACGTGGCAAGAACACCACCACGCCCAAGGTGGCCGTGTTGATCAACCGCCAGGGCATGGCCACAGGTGAACCCATGTTGCGCGACACCAGCCTGGCTGATTTCCGCATTGTGGCCAGCGTGCCGCAACGCGATGTCAAAGTGAACCACACCCTGGAGCGGCTGCTGCCGCTGACCAAACCTTCTGTATCTGACCGCCCTTGGTAGGAGCCCCCAAGCAACCCGTCATGGCGACACAGACCGCCCAGCAAGCCCTCAGCTGAAACTGCGACTCACCTGAAAATCTGGCGTGGCGCGTGGCATCCACCAAGCCCGTACCGAGGCAAAAATATTGCGACAACCGCTGCATTTGTATTGACCTGTGGGCAATAAAGCACCGCTGGCCACCCGGTCGATCACCGGCTGGTAGCTGGTAGCGCCACATTCGCGGCACTTGTACAAGGTTTTGTATGAGATTTTTTTGATATTCAGCATAGTGGGGTTACTGTAGCGCGCCACTGGTAGTTTGAGTCTCAAAAAAATGTAAACCGATGTAAGCCACGTATCGGTTTTAACAGCCACACATCAAGCCGGTTGTGTGTCCATAAAACTGGCACGCTGCACCAGTTTGTCTTGCAATTTGAGCAAATTGGGATGCGCTGCGCGCCAATTGATTTCCGGAAACCTGAAGTCCAGATACCCGAGTGCGACCCCTACGGCAATGTCGGCCAGGGTGAGGTGAATGCCGACACAAAAAGCCTTCTCGCCCAAGCCATTGCTCATGGCCAGCAAGGCCGCATCGACCTTGCCTAATTGGCGGTCAATCCAGGCTTGGCTGCGCTGCTTGGCGGTGCGGCCATCCCAGGTGGCCTCAAGCCGGGCCAAAATGGCAGCATCCAGCACGCCATCAGCCAAAGCTTCCCAGGTTTTGACTTCAGCCCGCTCCCGCCCCACAGCCGGAATCAGCTTGCCCACCGGAGACAGGGTGTCAAGGTACTCCACAATCACGCGTGAATCAAAAATGGCTTCACCCCCCTCCATCACCAGGCAAGGCACTTTGCCCAGCGGGCTGGTCTGCATGATGTGGGTGTCAACCGACCAGACGTTCTCCAGCACATAGTCGTAGTCGAGTTTTTTTTCGGCCATGACCACGCGTACCTTGCGGACGTAAGGACTGGTGTTGCTTCCGATGAGTTTCATTGCCATGTGACAGAGTGGCGCTAAGCCTTGTTGTGTTGATCTGATTCTATACAGGCAGATTCCAGCAAACTGACACCATGGTTTTGCACTTGCTGCGGCCACCACGGCGCTGGCAATTTCGGGTTTACCCGCAAGCGCCGCCTACAATGCCGCGCATGACTACCTCCGCCATTTCCGCCCTTTCCCCGCTGGACGGCCGCTACGCCGCCAAGCTTGCCAAACTGCGCCCCGCCATGAGTGAGCAGGGTTACATGCACCGCCGTGTCCAGGTCGAAGTGGCCTGGTTCATTGCCTTGAGCGACTGCGGCTTCCAAGAATTCAAGCCTTTGTCGCCCGGGGCCCGCACCTACTTGCTGGGCTTGGTGAAAAACTTTTCGGAAACGGATGGCAAGGCCATCAAGGACATCGAAAAAACCACCAACCACGATGTCAAGGCGGTCGAATACTGGCTCAAAAGCAAATTTGAAGCCCGTCCGGAACTGGTGGCGGTGCAGGAATTTGTGCACTTTGGTTGCACCAGCGAAGACATCAACAACACCAGCCACGCCTT
>JBGSRY010000479.1:0-4283 GCA_041737325.1 Rhodoferax sp.
GCTGCGCCATGAAATGCGCCGCCACCAGCTCTTGGGTGCGTTGGTAATTGGCTTGGGCAATGGCCAACTGGGCCTGCATTTGCTGCACCTCGGCACGTTGCAGCAAGTCGTCAAACTGCACCAGGATTTGCCCCTGACGCACCTGACCACCGTCCTTGAAGTTGAGTGCGGTGATGCGCCCAACCAGCTCCGGGCGCAGCATCACGCTTTGGCGCGCCCGCAAACTGCCCACGGCTTGTGCATCGTCACGCAAGGTTTGCACACTGACCGGGGCCACCTCGACCCCCGCCACGCGCACCCCAGCCGCAGATGGAACCGCTTTGGAGCCCGCAGCAACCCGCATGGGGGTCGATGCCGGATGCGACTGCAGCCACCAGGCCAGCGCACCGGCCACGCCGATGCCCAGCACGGCCACGGCGGTGTATGAAAATTTTGAAGCCATTTTTTTTCCGTAGAAACGAGCCAGACCAGTCAAACTGCGACGAACTGTAACGGGCTGGCGCAAACCGCGCGTCAAACCGATGCCAGGTTTACCAAAACTTCACACAACTCCGCCAGACTCAGCGCGCTTTGAGCGCCATCTCGACCCCCAGGTTGGCCAGCTGGTCAGCCCGTTCGTTGCCCGGGTCGCCATTGTGGCCGCGCACCCAGCGCCACTCGATGTGGTGGCTGCCGGCGTTGACCAACGCATCCAGGCGCTGCCACAGATCCACGTTTTTCACCGGCTCTTTGGCGGCCGTCTTCCAGTTGCGGGCTTTCCAGCCGGTGAGCCATTCGGTCATGCCCTTGAGAACATACTGGCTGTCCACATGCAGCACCACGTGACACGGGCGTTTGAGCGCCGTCAGGGCTTCAATCACCGCCATCATTTCCATGCGGTTGTTGGTGGTACCCAACTCGCCGCCATAAAGTTCCTTTTGCGCCTGCGGGGATTTCAACAGCGCGCCCCAACCGCCCGGGCCGGGGTTGCCTTTGCAAGCCCCATCGGTGTAAATATCAATCGTGTTCAAACTTGGTCCTGTTCCAGTTTCTATATATGTTTTGAGGCTATAGCCCTTGTATTACCTGTGCGACCAGCTACCGAAACAGAAGCACCTGCCGGTCTTTTGACAGGCTTCCATGCCGGGTTGAGCAGGGTCACACCACGCACCCGCTTGACGGCCACCAGGCCGTACACCGCACCCAGTATCGGCCACCAACGCGCACCCGCCGCGTCCATCCAGGCAAAACGCGCCAGCCAACCCGGCGTGGACAGAGCCGGGCGATAACAGCCAAATTCGCCCGACTCGATGTCCAGACCCAGCAAGCGCAACCAGTCACGCAGGCGCAGGTAGCCAATGAACTCGCCCGCCTCGGGCAAAAACAGGTGGTTCCCACCCAGTCGGCGGTACAGGTGGGCCCGACTCTGTCGAAAGCCCCACAGGCTCATCGGGTTAAAGCCAAAAATCACCACCCGGCCTTCGGGCACCAGCACACGCTCCACCTCGCGCAGCGCGGCATGCGGGTCAGCGGTGAGCTCCAGCGCATGCGGCAGCACCACCAGATCAAGGCTATTGGCCGGAAACGGCAGGGCAGAAAAATTGCTGACAAAAGCCGCTTTGGGGTGTGGGGTTTCAGTGGCCAGCCAGCGGTGCGGCATGCGGTTGGCGGCCAGCGCATCCAGCTCGGGCAAGCCCAATTGCAAGGCGTGAAAACCGAACACATCGGCCACCACGCGTGACACGTGTGCGCGCTCCCAGTCCAGCAGGTAAGCCCCTGGCGGGGTCGCCAACCAATCATGCAAATCTATAATTTGACGGCCCATGAAGCTTATTCCAATACCTGCGTTCAACGACAACTACATCTGGATGTTGCACGACGAAAGTCGGGCGCTGGTGGTGGACCCTGGCGACGCAAGACCCGTATTTGAAGCCTTGACGGAACGCGGTTTGACACTGGAGACGATTTTAGTCACGCACCACCACCACGACCACACCGGCGGTGTGCAGGCCCTGCGCCAGGCCACCGGTGCACGGGTTTATGGCCCCGTTTTGGAATCCATGCCTGAGCCCTTGCAACGCCTCCAGGATGGCGACACCGTCCAGGCTTTGGGTCTGCGCTTTGTGGTGCTGCATGTGCCCGGCCACACCGCAGGCCACATCGCCTACTACGCCGAAGTACCCGCACAAAGTCCGGTGCTGTTTTGTGGCGATACCTTGTTCAGTGCCGGTTGTGGTCGACTGTTTGAAGGCACACCGGCCCAAATGTTCACCTCGCTCACGCGGCTGGCGGCCCTGCCCGATGCCACCCGCGTCTGCTGTGCCCACGAGTACACCTTGAGCAGTCTGAAGTTTGCCCTTGCAGTAGAACCCGACAATGCTGATTTGATAAGCTACCAGGGTCGGGCGCAAGAATTGCGCCGCCAGTTGCAGCCCACCCTGCCCTCCAGCATCGGTCTGGAAAAAGCCGTTAACCCTTTTTTACGCACCCATGTCGCCCGCGTGGCCCATGCGGTGCAGCAGCGTGACCCACACACCCCTGATGCCGTCAGTGTGTTTGCCGCCCTGCGCACCTGGAAAGACCAATTTTGAAAACTGTTGCTCGCTGTTTGCTGTTGTCAGCCGCCGTGTGGCTGGCCGGCTGCGCAACCCCATCCGGTGTGGCCCCAGCCGCGTCTGATGCACCGCCCATCAACCCATCAGCCCAGCCCCCGGTCACCCTGACCACGCCCGGGCCCACGCTTTACCCGGCCGGTGGACTCAAGCCACTGACCAGCACCCAACTGGGCTCCAACCAGGTGCACGCCCTGCAGCCCCCAACCGATCTGTGGGAGCGCATTCGCCGCGGCTTTGCCATGCCCGACCTGGACAACGACCTGGTGCGCGAGCGCGAGCTCTGGTACAGCAGCCGCCCCGACTACATGGCGCGCATGACCGAACGCGGCAACAAATACCTGTTCTACATTGTTGAAGAGCTGGAGCGGCGCAACATGCCCAGCGAGCTGGCCCTGCTGCCGTTCATCGAGAGCGCCTTCAACCCGCAAGCGGTATCCAGCGCCAAAGCCGCTGGCATGTGGCAATTCATGCCCGCCACCGGGCGGCAATTTGAGCTGAAACAAAACCTGTTTAGCGATGACCGGCGTGACGTGATCGAATCCACCCGCGCTGCGCTGGACTACCTGCAAAAACTCTACGGCATGTTTGGCGACTGGCATCTGGCCCTTGCCGCCTACAACTGGGGCGAAGGCAGTGTGCAGCGGGCCATCAACAAGGCACAAAAATCGGGCCGTGGCAACAGCTACCCCGAGCTGACCATGCCCATGGAAACCCGCCTGTATGTGCCCAAGCTGCAAGCGGTGAAAAACATCGTGGCCAACCCGCAGGCTTTTTTGGTCACCCTGCCCCTGGTCAGCAACCACCCGTATTTCCAAAGTGTGGATATCCAGCATGACATGGATGTGGCCTTGGCCGCCAAACTGGCCGAGGTGCCGCTGGAAGATTTCAAGGCCCTCAACCCGTCGGTCAACAAGCCGGTGTTGCTGGCCTCAGGTCAATCACAAATACTGCTGCCCTGGGACAATGCCGAGCGCTTTCAGGCCAACCTGGAAGCCTTTACCGGTGATCAATTGGCCAGCTGGACGGCCTGGATTGCACCCGCCACGCTCAAACCAGCCGATGCCGCCAAGCGGGTCGGCATGAGTGAGTCTGAGTTACGCAGCGTCAACAACATTCCAGCGCGGATGCTGATCCGGGCTGGCTCCACCTTGCTGGTACGCCGCACGGCCGGGGTGCGGGTGGATGTGGCCGAACATATTGCCGACAATGGCCAGCTGTCTTTAGCCCCCGAGGTGATGCTGCGAAAAACAACCGTCAAGGCGGGCCGTAAAGACAGTGTCGCCAGTTTGGCCAAACGTTACGCCGTGCCTGCCGATGCGCTGGCCGGCTGGAACAAGGTCAGCACCACAGCGGCCTTCAAAACCGGGCAAACCGTGGTGCTTTACTTGCCCGCTAAAGTTTCAGGTGGCAAAAAAATCAGGGCCAAATCAAAAGCCGTTGCCAACCGCAAACCAGCCCCCAAGTCGACGCGGGTGGCGAAAAAATAACGGGCAGCGCCTGGGTGCGTGGTCAGCGGTAGCCGGCAAACAAAATCGCCACGTTCACCACCAGTGCCAGAGCCCACACCAAGCTGCGCAAATTGGCCAGGTTGGCCACGTACAGCATGATGAACACGATGCGCAACACAATATAAACAAAGGCCAGAATGTCCAGCCGGGTCTGGTAAGCACCCAGCTGGTGGGCAATGAT
>JBGSRY010000149.1:0-5966 GCA_041737325.1 Rhodoferax sp.
GGTGCAAGTCTGGATCACGCATGCGGGTGTGATTCGGGCGCTGGGGTTGATTGCGAACGGGGTGCATGAGGTGCACGATGCGGCGTTGTGGCCGGTGGATGCGCCGGCCTTGGGCACCTTGTTTTTGCTGCGCAGAGCGTAGCGCCCGGTTGGATTCAGTTGAACAACTTGGTTTGAAGCGTTGGGTTGCTCAGGTCAGCATCAACGTCAATGTCAACGTCCAGGTGTTGTGGTTGGGTAGAGCTTTGCCACAGATTTTTGCCATCTTTCTTGGCCTGGTAAAGGGCTTGATCTGCAGCACTCAACAAGGCATCCATGTTGGTGCCATGGTGTGGGTACACAGCCAGGCCCAGGCTGGCGGTGACTCGCAGGGTGTGTTGGCCCAGATGGTAGGGTTGAGCCAGGGTGTCGAGCAGTTTGTCGGCCAGGGCAATCACATCGCCTCGGTGTTGCACCTCAGACATCAGCACCACAAATTCGTCACCACCGAGGCGGCACACGGTGTCGATTTCTCGCACCAAATCAGTCAACCGCTGCGCCATGGCCATGAGCAATTGGTCGCCTACCGCATGGCCCAAGGTGTCGTTGACGGTTTTGAAATTGTCCAGGTCAAGGTACATCACGGCAAACTTGAACTGGTTGCGTCGGGCGCTGGCCAGTTGTTGGCTAAAGCGGTCGGTGAACAACAGGCGGTTGGGGAGTTTGGTTAAAAAGTCGTGCTGTGCCTGGTGCGCAAGGGCTTCCTGGGCCGCCCGGCTTTCCGTGATGTCGGCAAAAATGCCGATGCGGTTGACCACCTGGCCATCGGCATCCAACACGGTTTGCACGGCCAACTGTTCCAGAAAAAGTTCGCCTGATTTGCGCCGGTTCCAGACTTCGCCAGACCAAGCGCCGGTTTGCCGGATGCTTCTCCACATGTCGGCGTAAAACGCGTGATTGCGGTTGCCTGCACTGTAAAAACGAGGTTTGTGACCCAGCACCTCAGCAGCAGCGTAACCGGTGATGGCCGAGAACGCAGGGTTGACGGACACAATTTGGTCCTGGTTGTTGAGAATCACCACGGCATCGCTGGTGTGTGAAAACACCTTGGCATGCAAGTTGGTTTGCAGCATGCCACGGCGGCGCTCGTCGGTCAGAATCGCCAGTGACAAACCAACTTGCGATTGCAGCAGGGCGGAGAACCAGAAGTTGGTCAGGCCGTAGCTTTGGAATTGATCAGCAAACATGCCAACACCCAGGTGTGCACTGGCCAGCGCCTGCAACATGAACAGCAGTTGAATCAGGGCGGTATTTCTGCGCCCGGTGCGCAGGCTGGCCCACAAAACAAACGGAAAAAACCAGACCAGCTCGGGCGGACGCTCCAGCCTCAAGCCAGCGGGCATCCAACCCAAAAATACCATTTGACCAACCGCTGCCGCTCCCAGCCACAACAGCACCGTTTCCAGCAAGGTGATGCGTTCGCTGAAGAAAGGGCGGGCTTGTGCAAACAGCAGCACCAAAGGTGTAAAGAATGCAATGCCGAGCAAGTTAGCGCGCCACCACAGGCCCATCACTTCAGGCAACTCCACCAAGCTGACGGTGTGTGTGAATCCGATGAAGCCGCCAACCACCAGTGCACTGATCAAACTGGCTAACACGCCACCTGCAAAGGTGATGCAAAGCAAGTCTTTGACCTTTGTCAGGGTGAGTTGACCGCACGGTAAATGCGTCAAAAACAGGTAACCACCCCAAGTGCTGGCCAGCTGGGCCAGTACAAACCCGAAGGCCAAAAACGGTGGCGCGTCAATCAGTTGGGTGGACAGCGCAGCGGCCACGCCCACAGCACCCAAGTAGCGCGGGCCACCGCGTAGCAGTGCACCTAGCGCCAGGCCCGCAGGAGGCCAGAAAATCGGCACAGCATTGGGAGTCTGGTTCAATTCCAGCCCCAGTTTGGCCGCGACCCAGCAGGCCAGAACCAGTCCGACTGACTTGATTAAAAATGCCATGCCACCGTGGAAATCGGGCGTGGAAAGCAGGGTGATTTGACCTGCCTTGAGCGCGTTGCCTATGCTTTTCTATTCAAGGCCTTCTGCTTTGGAAAGCCCCTGATCCAAGCGCGGATTTTGCACCAAAATAAGGCAAATGTGTGAACTATTTCGCATTGCTTAATGCAAGAACATCGACATGTCGGCCAGCGCTTTGGCATCCGGCGGGTTGGTGCACAGGGTTTGGGGGTCGAGCTTTAACAGGTGCAACAGCATCACGGGCAGCTGTTCAACCGTTGCCGGGCTGACCGGGCCTGCGTCTGCCAGGCGCGTGGCCAGGTGCAGCACCGCGGCAAGCTTGTTGAAGGTGCTGGTTTGCAGGGGTTGACCGGCTTGACGCAGGCCATTGACCAGTGCGCCTGGAAAATCCCAGTGCTGCGCCAGTTCAGCGGTTACAGCGGCTTCGTCAAAACCGATCAAGGTGCGCTGGCGCACCCAGCGTTCTCCCGGTTGAATCGGTTTGGCCTCAATGCGCGGCAAGGCAAAGGGGCACACCTGGCCCAGGTTGATCTCGCCCAGGCGCAGCATCATGCCGCACAGCCAGGCTTCTTGGTCGTCCACGTCGCACAGGTCAGCCAGCCACTGGGCGTAGCCGGCGCAGAGCATGCAAAAACGCCAGAATTCCATGGGTTCCATGCCCACCGGCAAGTGGTAACTGCGCACGATGCAAATCGACAACGCGCGGGTGCGCACCAGTGACATGCCGACCACATTGACGGCACGCTCCAGCGTGTCGACCGTGCCCGACAAACCAAACATGGCACTGTTGGCCATGCGCATCAGGGTGTCCGTCAGGGTGGGGTCTTTGCGGATGATTTGACACACCGTGTAGGTGTCGGCGTTGTCATCGCTCAGGCTGCTGATCAGCGCTTGCCCTACCTCAGGCATCACAGGCCATTCCACATATTTCAGGAAGGCAGTCATTTGGGTAAATGGCATGCGTTCAGGTTGGTTCACGGCGCAAGTTCCATTAAACGGTTTTTGATTTGTATCCACAGCATGATGCTACTCCACACTGCGCACAGCGTGGGCTGCGTGCCTGGCAGATGTAGCGTCCGTGCAAAATCAACCAGTGGTGGGCGTGCACCAGATAGTTGGCAGGTATGCGCTGAAGCAATTGTTGTTCTACTTCAATCGGTGTGCGCCCAGGGGCCAGTCCAGTGCGGTTGGCGACGCGGAAAATATGCGTGTCCACCGCCATGGTGGGCGCGCCAAAGGCCACATTCAGCACCACGTTGGCGGTTTTGCGACCCACACCGGGCAGGGTCTGCAGCGCTTCACGGGTGCGCGGCACTTCACCGGCATGGTGGTCAAGCAGGATCTGGCAGGTTTGCAGCAGGTGGCGGGCTTTGCTGTGGTACAGACCAATGGTTTTGATGTAGGCCTCAAGCCCCGTCAAGCCCAGTTTCAGCATTTTTTGCGGTGTATTGGCCACCAGGAACAGTTGGCGCGTGGCCTTGTTGACGCTGACATCGGTGGCCTGAGCCGACAGCACCACGGCCGTGAGCAATTCAAACACGCTGGCAAATTCCAGCTCGGTTTGCGGTTGCGGGTTGGCTGCCGCCAAGGTGGCAAAAAAAACCGCAATGTCGTCGCGTGTCATACGCTTCAGTGGATGCTGATGAACGAGTCTGGGGCGGGCAGTTTGGCCTTCATCCAATCAACATCAAGCGTCAGCTTGGCGATCACATCGGCAGGCAGGTGATCCACCGCAGCGGCGCTGGCTTGGGGCACATCGGCCAGCGTACCCGCCAGGTGAACCACTCCGGCCAGTTTGTTGAAAGCGGATTCAGACAAGGGGTCGAGTGAATGTTCCAGGGCCTTGACAATGCTGCTTGGAAAGTTCCAGCGGCGGGCCAGTTCGGCGGTGATTTGCCCTTCAGAAAAACCGATCAGGTGCTTTTCACGCTCCCAGCGGCCACCGGGCAGCTTGGGTTGGCGTTCAATTTCAGCCAGGGCTTTGGGGTCGGCCTGCGCGATCAGCAATTCACCCAGGCGCAGCATCATGCCGGTGAGCCAGGCTTGTTGCGTGTCCATGTTCAACGCACCTGCCAACCACTGCGCATAGCCCGCGCAGGCCATGCTAGTTTGCCAGAACTCCTGGCTGTTCAAGCCCGGCAAGGCGGGAAAAGATTCACCCATGCAGGCCCCGAGCGACAGGGTTCGCACCTTGGCCATGCCCACCATGTGGATGGCATCGTCAAGCGAATTGACCCCGCGCGGCAGGCCAAATTGGGCACTGTTGGCGAGGCGCAGCAGCTTGGCGGTGAGGGCCGGGTCTTTGGCGATGATGTCGCGCACTTCAGTGACTGAGACCTCTTCGTTGTTGAGCGTTTTGATCAACTGATGGGCCACTTCAGACATGGTGGGCAATTTGACAGTGGCAAAAAATGAATCAAGACTGGACACGGGGGCTCCTGTTGGTTGATGGGTGTGATCGGTGACAATTTACCCCAAATCACATCCCTTTCTGAGCGAAAGAGGGTGTCCGCTACCGTATAAATACATTTATTCAACAAATAACCGAGAACTTGCGTATGCAATTTGCCGACCGCCTTCAAAACGTTGAAACCTCCGCCATTCGTGAGCTGTTCAAGCTGCTGGGCAAGCCCGGCATCATCAGCTTTGCCGGGGGGTTTCCTGACCCCGCGCTGTTTGATGCGCAGGGCATTGCCCAAGCCAGTGCGGCGGTGCTGGCCAACAACCCTGGCCCGGTGCTGCAATACGGTGCCACCGAGGGTTATCAGCCGCTGCGCGAGGGCATCAGCAGCTTCATGGCCGCCAAAGGCAGCACCGTTGCGCCAGAGGGGTTGATCGTCACCACCGGTAGCCAGCAGGCGTTGGACCTGATCGGTAAAACCATGATCTCGCCCGGTGACAAAGTGATTGTGGAAGCGCCCACGTTTTTGGCCACCATTCAGTGTTTTCGCTTGTATGGTGCGCACATCATTGGCGCGCCGATTGATGCCGATGGTGTGGATGTGGACAAGCTTGAAGCCTTGATTGCAGAACACCAGCCCAAACTGGTGTACCTGATTCCTACTTTTGGCAACCCCAGCGGGGCCACGCTGAGTCTGGCGCGTCGCAAACGCATGCTTGAAATCGCTGTGCGCACACGGACCTTGGTGGTAGAGGATGACCCGTATGGCGAGCTGTATTTTGATGCCGCGCCACCGCCCAGCCTGCTGGCCCTGAGTGACAGCGTGCCCGGCAGCCGTGACTGGCTGGCGCATTGCGGCTCTTTCAGCAAAATCCTGAGCCCAGGGCTGCGCGTGGGCTGGTTGGTTGCACCGCCCGAGCTGCTGGCCAAGGCCACCATGTGCAAGCAGTTCAGCGATGCCCACACCAGTAACCTGACCCAGGCCATTTGTGCGCAGTACCTGACGCTGAACCGCTTGCACGACACCCTGGCTCTGGTGCGCAAAACCTACGCCGAGCGTGCCCGCGTCATGGCTGAATCACTGCGCCGCGAGTTGGGTGCAGCGATTGAATTCAACCAACAGCAAGGCGGCATGTTCTTCTGGGCCCGGCTGACGGGGGCGAATGGCAAAACCCAAAGTGCGCCAGACTTTGCCAAACGCGCCATCGACCATGGGGTGGCTTTTGTGCCGGGGGCTCCGTTTTTTGCCCACAACCCTGACCTGGCCACGCTGCGCCTGTCGTTCGCGACGGCCGATGTGGCCCACATTCAGGAAGGCATTGCACGGCTTGGTCAGGCGTTGTAGTTGGTCAATCATTTGCTATTTTATTTATAGCTATTTACCCTTGTTTATAGAGGGCTAGAGCCTTATTTTTCACAAAAACACCTGCGGGTGCAATTACTTCAAGGACACATCAGATCATGGGCGCTCAGTGGAAAGCCAAGCACAAAGACATCGCAGCCAATGCCAAGGGCCGCATTTTTGGCAAGTTGTCAAAAGACATCATGCTGGCCGCGCGCAG
>JBGSRY010000208.1:0-3697 GCA_041737325.1 Rhodoferax sp.
GAACGTGCGTTTCGTCGCGAACAAGACATTGTTCGTTGTTTTCGCGTCCAAGCGATCCAGGTCGTCGATAACGATGATTACGCGACGGCCGATGCGGCGAAGAACATCGTCAATGTCATCGAGAAGTTCATCGACCGTTTCCTGCGAGGGCTCCAGTGAAAGCTTGAAACCTAGGAACGAAACGTCGGCCTTTCCGTTGATCAATCGGGCGTACCGGGACGCCGCAGGCCTGAACTCTGGTGCGAAGGCCTTGCTTTGGATGGCGGCCGATAGATCACGAATAAGGCGATCCGCAAGGTCGGGCTCAGAGGCATAGCGGAGTGGCTCAAATCGACAAACAATGACGTTGTCCGCGGAACTTTCCCAGTAGCGCTCAGCAAGGTTTATGAAACTGGTCTTGCCGACACCCCATGGTCCATCGACACCAAAAACCAGCCCTGGGTGTGCGCTGCTTGCAAGGACTGTCGCTGCGAACGACTTTGCTTGCCCCTCGCTCACCAGCAAATCGTCCTTCTCGTCATCGATCTCCTCGTCCGCGATGAAGTACAGCTGCGAAGGTGCTTTCTTCGGCCCTTGCCAGTAGTGTTGAAGGAGGGGCGACAACAGCACAACGCACAGTAGGAGCAAGACGACTGGTGCCCAGTGAGGATCCGCGGATATCAGCGCTGCGTGAAATTTGGAAAGCAACGGAGAAGCCAGTTCGTTGGACCAAACTCCAATGCCCATCGCCATCAGCAGGTCAATTCGAAGACTGCGGCCCATTCGCGTAGCGACTACTAAAGCTCCTCGTTTGACCGCATAAGTCAAACAGAGTACCAGTCCGGCAAGAATTCCAACGACCTTCGCCCAAAGAGCAATGTCATTCAGCTCTTGCGCGAACCCTGCGCCAAGGTAGAAGGTCGCGCGCCACACCTCTGCACCGACGAAGCCAACAACGAACAACCTGGCGAAGACCTGCAGCTCGGGCATTTTCATCGCTGGCTTGGAATCATTCATTGATCATCTTCCCACATACAGCGCGCTGACTACGCGCTTTGGTTGATATTGCAACCGACGATATCACGCATGATGTGCAAAAGTGTCTGGCTAAGTTCTCACTCGCCAGCACCAGCCAATGGTTGGTGCTTAAATTCGTACTCCAAACGTTGGTCTAGTCTTGAGCTGTCGTTTGGACGAGGGAAACAAAAGTCAGTTTGTGGCCCGTTGAAGTCCGCCACGAGTGGCTTTTGAAGAGTAAGAAATTCGACAACCGGTAAGCTGCCAGTCGTGACCGGCTCCAAGGGGTCTTTATGCATAGTGCCCAGTTATGAATAGCAATTTCACCGACAGGGCTGGAAGCCGCATGAGCGTTGGCTTTGCTGGCTTCATTGGTCCAAACATTCGGCATAAATTCGACCATTCACTGAGGACCGCATTCATTGCTTATCGAATTTCCGGTTCCGATGAAAAAGCTCTTTTGCGTTACTTACACCTCGGCTGACCAATGAGACAGCTCCAACAGTTCCTTGGACGTGCGCCAAGAAAATTCCGTGATCGCGAATTTGGGGGGGTGTTTCGGAAACTGGCGGAGCGTTAAATTATGCTGAGGTACAAAGCTTGCCATCATCACTGTTTTCCAGTGTCCAGAGCACCATCGACATGGGTGCTATCCATAACTGAGTCCTATGCATAAAGACCCTTATGCATAGCTATACATAAGTGTCTAAAACAGTCATCTGCCAACCTAAAAACATCTCCACTGCCAGCAAAAAATCGAGTTCTGAACTGTCGCCCGACGTAGTGGTATGGCACTTGGACTTGATGCCCCCTCAGAACCGGTGCCGACCAATCAACCATGACAAACATCGCCCCACAAATCACTCTGGCCGATCCAGTTTGGTGGACAACAAAATCGTCGAAAAAGTGTCAACCACGCCCTTGATGGTGCGGATTTTGTCGATCACCGCATCCAGCTCATGGGTGGATTCGGTCGACAACAGCGCGCACAAGTCATAGCGGCCACTCACCGAATACAGCTTGGTGATTTCGTGCCGTTTGGCCAGGGCGCGCACCACCTCGGTCTCGTTTTTGGACTCGATCGAGATCAGCACCATGGCGCGAATGCTGGCCGCCGCACGCTGCACTTTCACGCCCACGGTGTAGCCCGTGATCACACCCGCGTCTTCCAGTGCCTTCAGTCGCAATTGCGCCGTGCTGCGGGCGCATCCCAGCGCTTTGGCCAGTTTGACCATGGGCAGGCGGGCGTTGACGCGCAACAGCTCAATCAATTGGTGGTCGAGCGCGTCAAGCGCTGCAAACGAAGTCATTTCAGCCATTGTGTTTCATTGCAAGTCAATTTGACTGAATTTGATCATAACTTTCAGCCACTTTGCCAGTTTTAACCGGCAGCACTGGTTTCTAAACTTCCTTGCACTTGCCCATGACATCAGCATGGGCATCTAATCAAAAAGAGGTTTGCCATGCTGCAACGCGTCGATTTTTCCAGCCCCAAAAAACTGCTCACCTATGCCGAGCTGCAAGCCTATGACCCGGAGTCCGAGTCGTGGCAAAAGCAGTTTGCCCGGCGCTACACGCACCACTCGGAACTCAGCGGTGTGCTCAACCACATTGAAGACGTGAACGAAACCGTTTACAGCAAATTTGCGATTGCCGTCACGCCCTACATGGCCAAACTCAT
The DNA here is from genome assembly GCA_041737325.1 of Rhodoferax sp. Classification (GTDB taxonomy): domain Bacteria; phylum Pseudomonadota; class Gammaproteobacteria; order Burkholderiales; family Burkholderiaceae_C; genus Rhodoferax. The sequence goes on from JBGSRY010000208.1 coordinate 2,678, forward strand.
GGATCGTGACGACCCCAACTGCCCGATTCGCATGCAGTACCTGCCCACCTTTCACGAAGAAACCAAGCCCGGTTTTGCCACCCTGCTGGACCAGTTGGGTGAAGAGGGTGACACCATCCCCGACACCAGCATCGTGCACCGCTACCCGCGCCGGGTGCTGTTTTTGGTCAGCAACACCTGCGCCACGCTGTGCCGTTTTTGCACCCGCAAGCGCATGGTCAGCCAGCCCAGCGGCTCGGTGCACAAGGACGAAATTGACGCGTCCATTGACTACATTGCCAACAACAAGAACATCGACGACGTGCTGCTCTCAGGCGGTGACCCACTGACCTTTACCGACGAACGCCTGGACGAAATTTTGGGGCATATCCGTAGCCGCGCCCCGCATGTGCGCTTTTTGCGCATTGGCTCGCGCATGGTGGTGCAGATGCCCACCCGCGTCACGCCCGAGCTGTGTGCGGTGCTGGAAAAACACCGCGTGCAGATGATCAACATCCACATCAACCACCCCAAGGAGATCACGCCGCTGCTGCGTGCGCGCGTCAAGCTGCTGCAAAAGGCCGGCATCATGATGGGGCTGCAAACCGTGTGCCTCAAAGGCGTGAACGACAGTGTGGAAGTGATGCGCTAGCTGTTCATGCAAGCGATTGAAATGGGCGTGCGCCCGTACTACGTGTATTCCACCGACATGGTCGAAGGTGCACACCATTTCATCGTGCCGCACCGGCGCATGCTGGAGCTGTACGAAGGTCTGCGCGGCTGGATCAGCGGCCCGGCGGTGCCCACCTTCATCGTCGATGGCCTGGGTGGCCTGGGCAAGCTGCCGATCATTCCCAGCTACGTGCGCGAAGAGGCCCTGCCCGATGGCAGCGGCACCACCGTCAAGTGCCGCAACTACGCCGGCAAAACCGTCGAGATGCCCGGCCTGGGGCAAGACTTCAGCTTACCGAGTGTGAGTAATTAGTTCAAGGAACCCCAACTAAAACCATTCGTCGCATGGAAGAGATCACTTGGCTTTCC
>JBGSRY010000483.1:0-4001 GCA_041737325.1 Rhodoferax sp.
CAGCGTGTCGCCAAACACCTGAATTTCGATGTGGCGCGGGCGCTGCACGTATTTTTCAACCAGCACCGCGTCAGAGCCAAAGCTGTTGATGGCCTCACGCTTGCAACTGGCCAGTGCATCCAGAAAATCTTGCGCGCGCTCCACCGCCCGCATACCCTTGCCGCCGCCGCCCGCGCTGGCCTTGATCAGTACGGGGTAGCCAATGCGGTCGGCCTCGCGCTGCAACAGGGTCGGGTCTTGGTCTGCACCGTGGTAGCCGGGCACCAGCGGAACGCCGGCTTGTTCCATCAGGCGTTTGGACTCGGCTTTCAAGCCCATGGCTTTCATGCTGGCAGCAGGCGGGCCGATGAAGACCACGCCAGCGGCGGCGCAGGCGCTGGCAAAGTCGGCGTTTTCGCTCAGAAAACCGTAGCCAGGGTGGATGGCCTGCGCACCCGTGGCTTTGGCCGCATCAATGATGGTTTGCCAGCGCAAATAGCTGTCTTTGGGCGCGCTTGCACCAATGTGCACCGACTCGTCGCAAGCCGCCACGTGTTTGGCGTTGGCATCGGCATCGGAATAAACGGCCACGGTCTAGATGCCCATGCGACGCGCGGTTGCCGCAACCCGACAGGCGATCTCGCCACGGTTTGCAATCAGAATTTTGGTGAACATAAGCAGCTTTCCGTATCGTGATAATTGGAATCTGACCCCAATTAAAGCCTTAAAGCCAGTTGGGTTTGCGTTTTTGCAGGAAGGACTGCACACCCTCTTTGCCCTCGTCGCTGGCGCGGATGCTGGCAATGCCTTGCACCGTGTGGTCAATCAACGCGGCATTGATGTCTTTGCCAGCCACGTGATGCAGTAGGGTTTTGCATTCGCGGACGGCGTTGGGGCTGGCGCTGGTGAGTGCCTTGGTGATCTCTGCCACCTTGTCGTCAAGTTGATCAGCCGAAACCACGGCGTGCACGAAACCGATGCGCAAGGCCTCAGCCGCATCAAAGCGCTCTGCAGTCAAAAAATAGCGGTGCGCGGCGCGTGCGCCCATGGCGCGGATCACATACGGGCTGATGGTGGCCGGGTACAGGCCCAGCTTGACTTCACTCAGGCAATAGTTGGCCGTGTCCACGCTCACCGCCATGTCGCACACCGCCACCAAGCCCATACCGCCCGCATAGACATCGCCCTGGATACGCGCCACGGTGGGTTTGGGGCAGGTGTAGATCACGCGCAGCATCTCGGCCAATGCAGCAGCGTCGGCCAGGTTCTCAGTGTGCGTGTAGTCGGCCATGCGGCGCATCCAGTTCAGGTCGGCCCCGGCGCAAAAGGCCGGGCCACTGGCGGCCAGCACGATGGCGCGTACGCTGTCTTTTTGACCCAACTCGGTGAATGCGTGGGTTAGCTCGGCAATCACCTCGTCATTGAAGGCGTTGCGCACTTCGGGGCAGTTCAATGTGACGGTGGCGACCGTGCCAACGTCGATACTCAGTGCGGCCATGTCTGAAGTCCTCTCAAGGTTTGCATCACATCAAAAACATCACATGCGAAAAAGTCCAAACCGGGTGTCTTCCACCGGCGCATTGCGGCTGGCAGCCAAGCCCAGCGCCAGCACACGGCGGGTGTCGGCGGGGTCGATGATGCCGTCATCCCACAGGCGGGCGGTGGCGTAGTAGGGGTGGCCTTGGACCTCGTATTGCTGCTTGATGGGCGCTTTGAACGCGGCTTCCTCCTCCAAGTTCCAGCTGCCGCCTTTAAGCTCAATGCCATCGCGGCGCACGGTGGCCAGCACGCTGGCAGCCTGCTCGCCACCCATGACGCTGATGCGCGCGTTGGGCCACATCCACAAAAACCGGGGGCCAAAGGCGCGGCCACACATGCCGTAGTTGCCTGCGCCAAAACTGCCGCCGATGATGATGGTGAATTTGGGCACGGCCGCGGTGGCCACGGCGGTGACCATCTTCGCGCCGTTGCGGGCGATGCCTTCGTTCTCGTATTTGCGCCCGACCATGAAGCCGGTGATGTTCTGCAAAAACACCAGCGGTATCTTGCGCTGGCAGCACAGCTCGATGAAGTGCGTGCCTTTCAAGGCTGATTCGCTGAACAAAATGCCGTTGTTGGCAATGATGCCCACGGCCATGCCCTCAATGCGCGCAAAGCCTGTAATGAGCGTGGTACCAAAGCGCGACTTGAACTCGTCAAAGTCAGAGTCATCGACGATGCGGGCAATGACCTCAATCACGTCAAACGGTTTGCGCGTGTCCACCGGGATCACACCATAAAGTTCTTCTGCTGCATATTTAGGAGCTACTGGCGCATGATCCGCAAGGGCTAGAGGCTTGTTTTTATATAAATTTTTGACGGCGGTGCGGGCCAGCGCCAGCGCGTGCAGGTCGTTTTGCGCCAAGTGGTCAGCCACGCCTGAGAGGCGTGTGTGCACGTCGCCACCGCCCAGGTCTTCAGCCGTGACCACTTCGCCGGTGGCGGCCTTCACCAGCGGCGGGCCGCCCAAAAAGATCGTGCCCTGGTTCTTGACGATGATGGCCTCGTCACTCATGGCTGGCACATACGCGCCGCCTGCGGTGCAACTGCCCATGACCACCGCGATCTGTGCGATGCCCTGCGCGCTCATGGTGGCCTGGTTGAAAAAGATGCGGCCAAAGTGGTCGCGGTCAGGGAACACCTCGTCCTGGTTCGGCAAATTGGCTCCGCCCGAGTCCACCAGATAGATGCACGGCAAGCGGTTTTGTTGGGCAATTTCTTGTGCACGCAGGTGCTTTTTGACCGTCATGGGGTAGTAGGTGCCGCCTTTAACCGTAGCGTCATTGCAGACGATCATGCAATCGACCCCGCTCACCCGGCCAATGCCCGCCACGATGCCCGCGCCCGGTGCGCTGTCGGTGCCGTCACGATCCGGGTACATGCCCAAAGCCGCCAAGGGCGAGAGTTCCAGAAACGGCGTACCTGGGTCTATCAGCATTTGCACGCGGTCACGCGGCAGCAGTTTGCCGCGAGCCGTGTGTTTGGCGCGAGCCGCGTCGCCACCGCCCTGTTCCACCTGCGCGAACTTGGCGCGCAAATCGTCCACCAAGCTGCGCATGGCAGTGGCGTTGGCCTGGAAGTCGGCAGAGCGGGCATTGAGCTGGGTGTGCAAAACGGGCATGGCTTTCTTTCTGTAAATCCGAGATGACTTTGGCAACAGTTGGCCACAAGTGACCAGGAACCGACGCATCGCTGTGATGGTCTGAGCATAGAGCCCCAAGCGCACTTATGGGTGTCACGTAGGTTGCAAATTGCGCCAAACTAAAGCAAACTTCTGCTATGCCCCACGCCCCCCAAACCACCGCCGCCACACCCATTGCCTTTGTTCAGTCGATTGTGCAAGCGTATCAACAGCGCGGCATGGATGCGTCTGCAGCCCTACAACAGGCACAAATTGCGCCAGAGCTGCTGCACAACCCGGCCGCGCGCGTCACTGCCACACAGTTTGAGGCCTTGTCCAACGCCGCCATGCAAGAGCTGGACGACGAGGCGTTGGGCTGGTTCAGCCGCCCCTTGCCGTGGGGCAGTTACGGCATGTTGGCGCGGGCCAGCATCAGCGCGCCCAACCTGGGTGTGGCCCTGAAGCGCTGGTGCCGCCACCATGGGTTGATTGCGAGCGACATCACCCTGACGCTTGTCAGCACGGGCCCAACGGCCACGCTCAGCATCACGGAGCACCGCAACTTGCAAGGCCTGCGCGAGTTTTGCCTGGTCTCGGTGTTGCGCAATTTTCATGGGCTGGCGTGCTGGTTGGTGGACTCACGCATCCCGCTCACCCGCGCGCAGTTTCCGTTTGCAGCGCCGCCACACCAAACAGCCTATCAAGTGCTTTTTTCGGCTCCAGCCCGCTTTCAGAAAGGGCAAGCAGCTATCAGTTTTGATGCAAGTTACCTGGCCTTGCCGCTGCGCCGCGACGAGGCCGCGCTGCGCCAGATGCTCCAGCGCGCCCTGCCCTTAACCGTGCTGCAATACCGCCGCGACCG
>JBGSRY010000284.1:0-6681 GCA_041737325.1 Rhodoferax sp.
TGGCCGCGCCAGTGGTTCTGGCCCGCTCTGGCGACGCTGGCGCTGGCCAGCACCACAGCGTTGGTGGCTAGCACCCAGGCGGTGACCAGCGAAACCCGCTTGTTGCAGGCACGCCAACTGGCCGAGCGCATTCTGGCCTCTGGCCAGCCCGAGGCGGCGCGCTGGGACGCTGACAAAGCACGGGTGCTGCAGCTGCTGCGTGAGGGCATGGCCATCAACCCGCACCAACGCCAGCTCAGTGGCGAAGTGGCCGATGCCCTGGCCACCTGGGGTGACATGGCCAGCGCCACGCAGGTGTGGGAGCGTGTGCTGGCCTCACGCCCGAACATCGTCATCATGCTGAGCTTTGTGGCCCGCGCCCACGCCCTGGCCGGTGACATGGCGCAGGCAACGCCTTATTTTGACCGGGCCCGGGCCTTGCAACCCCAAGCCCCGGTGGTGCAAGCGCTGGAGGTGCTGATGCTCAACCGCAGCGGCCACTCCGAACAGGCTGCGGCGCGGGCGCACGCGCTGCTGCAGAACGACGTGCATGACCCCGACCTGGTTCAGCTTGGCTATGAACTGGGCCTGCAGTTGCACCAACCGGCATTGGCCATCCTGGCGCTGCAGCGTGGCATTGCCGCCATGCCCGAGCGCGCTGCCGATGGCTGGCGGCTGTTGGGCGAGCTGTACGCCTCGGCCGAGCTCAAGGACGATGCCAAAGCGCTGCAAGCCTATCAAACCGCCCTGGCGTTGACCCCCGCCTACAAGCGCATTGAATTGCTGCAACAAATTCCCCCACGCTACCGGAGCAGCTTGTGAAGACTGCACAGGTACGGAACTTGCATGATGGTTGGCGCTACCTTCTACTTTTGAATGCCTCCATGAACCGCCTTGCGCACCCATTTTCTGGGGCCCCTGTGCACGCATTGGTGCTGGGCCTGACCTTGCTGCTGGCGGCCTGTGCACAAACACCGCCCAGCGCGTCTGAGGCCGCCAACACACCCCTGGGCCAGCGGGTGTTTCCGCCAGAACCGGCGCAGCCGCGTTACCTGTTTGAGCGCGCCCTGTATGGCCGCCAAGACCTGGCCCCTGACCCCACGGCCGACTGGACGGCCCTGCTCGCTGGCAGGAGCCGCGGGCAAGACCACCCGGCTGAGGGGCTGGCCCGGCCACAAGCGCTGGCGGCTTTTCAGGGGCGGGTCTTTGTGGCCAACGCCATGGATGCAGCCATCAGCGTGTTTGACCTGCGCCAGCATCGCTTTTACAAAATCGGTGAGCAACAGGCCGGGGGCTTGCGCGCCCCGGTGGGTTTGAGCGTGAACCGCAACGGTGAGCTGTTTGTGGCCGATGCCGCCGCCCAGGCAGTGCTGGTGTTTGATGCCGCCGGGCGTTACCTGCGGCGCATTGGCGGGCCGCAATGGTTTGCCCATTTGCGCAACGTCACCGTCGACGCAAAAACCAGCCGGGTGTATGCCCTGGACCAGGGCGATGCGCGGGCGCAGGTGCGGGTGTTCAACGGTGTCGATGGCACGCATGTGTTTGACTTTGGCTATCCTGGCGATGGCCCCGGGGCCTTGGATCAAGCGCAAGATTTGGCGCTGGGGCCGCAGGGACAACTGTTGGTGGTGGACGGCGGCCAGTTGCGGGTGCAGGTGTTTGACGCTGAGGGGCACTACATCCGCAGCATCGGCCGCCCTGGCAAACAGCCGGGTGAATTTGCCCGCCCCAAAGAAATTGCCACCGATGCGCAAGGCAACGTCTATGTGGCCGACAGCACCCGCGCCAACGTGCAGGTGTTCACCAGCCAAGGCGATTTTTTGTACGCCATTGGCGTGCGCAGCCAGCTCGACGCGCCGGGCCATTACCTGCTCAGCGGTGCACTGGCACTGGACAGTGATGGCAGGCTGATGGTGGCCGACCCGTGGTACGGCAAGATTGAAATTTTCAGGCCCGTGCGCAGCGCCCTGACCACCCCTTGATGAACCGCGACCCCAACCATGCACACCGCTTCTGATACACCACCGGTTTTATTCCACCTGAAGTGGGTCGCCAAGATTGCCCTGATGGTCGGCGTGGCCGCCACGGTGGGGTTGCTGGCGGCCATTTTCCTGGTCACTGATGACAGTGGCGTTGATTACGCCCATGTGATTGCCAGCCACAGCCTGACGCAGCACAACCTGCAGGTGACGCTGCTGGTGTTTGGCCTGGCACTGGTGCTGGTGGCGTGCGTGGCCACCTGGTTGATTGCGTTGTACAGCAGTTTTCGCATTGCCGGGCCGCTGTTTCGCTTTGCACAAAACCTGACAGGCTTGCTGGACAACGCCTTGAGCATTCCGGTGGCGATCCGGCAAAACGATTTGCTGCAAGCCCAATGGGCCCAGTTTGAGAGCAGTCAGGCCAAGCTGCGTGCCCACTATGCCCAATTGCAGCAAGCCCTGCTGGCCACCGAACAAGCCTTGCAACCCGGCACTGACCGCGCCGCGCTGACGCAAGCCCTGGCGCAACTCCAGGAGGTCGAGCAACATGCGCAACTCTAGGCCTTGGCTGTTGCCTCTAGCCGCTGTACTGCTGTTGGGTGCAGGCGGCTGGCTCTATGCCAACTTGAGTGGCAAGGCACACCTGATGGATCAACCCTGCAGCCACTGCCATGTGGGTGGCAACACGGTGGACCCGGCGCGTGCCGGGCGCTTGGTCGGATCGCAAGAAATGCTGTGCGGCATTTGCCATAAAAACGCCCGCCGCATGAGCCACCCGAGTGGTTTTCCGGCTGCTGGCAAAACGTCTGCCGATTTGCCACTGGACTGGAAAGGCGACCTGACCTGCAGCACCTGCCACGAGGTACACGGCAACCAGCCCGGCCTGATGCGCGGCAACAAACGCGGCAAAGCCCTGTGTCTGGCCTGCCACGACAAGGCGTTTTTTGCCGCCATGAAAGACGGCGGCAACTCGCTGCAGCAGTCGGGTCATGCCTTGCCCAGCGACGCGCTCAACCAGGGCAACGTGGGCATTGACGCGCTGTCGCTGCAGTGCATGGGCTGCCACAACCAACAAAGCGATGCCATGGGGGTGCGCGTGGGCGGCAACGGCATCGTGCGCCACAACTCGGGCGGAGCCAACCACCCGATTGGCGTGCCCTATCCGGTGTTTGGCAACGGCAACACGTTCAAGTCCAAAGGCTCGCTGCCCAAAGAAATCTGGCTGCCCGACGGCAAGCTGAGCTGCGTGTCGTGCCACCAACCGTATAAAAAAGAGCATGGCAAGCTGGTGGTGACCAATGCCAATTCTTCACTTTGTCTGCAATGCCACAGCCTATGAACAGCCCCACTCCCACCCGGCGCAGTCGCCCCCGGCGCAAGATTCATTACGTTGACGAGACACTGCAAAAGTTTTTTTTGACCGGCCTGGTGCTGCTCGAAGCGGGCCTGGCCGCAGGCCTGACCTGGCTGATGTGGCAACACCTGAACCAGGTGGTAGACGACAACCTGTACCGTGTGCACCTGGCCGACGCGCCGCCCATTTTGTTGCAGCTAGCGCAGCAGGCACTGGTGTTGCTGGGCATTTTTTTTGCCGTCAATGTGGTTGCACTGGTGCTGGTTGACCTGGTCTGGCGGGCCTATGTGAACACCATCTTGCGCCACTTCATGCAGCTGATGGGCAAGACCGCCGCGCTCGATTTCACCCCCGACGCACCCAACCCGCAGCGCCACCTGGTGCTGGACCTGGCGGAGAGCCAGCGCGACAAAGAGCGCCAGCGGCTGACCGAGATTCGCACCCGGCTGAGCTTGTTGCCGCGCGCCCCGCTGGTTCCTGAAAACGCGCATTACGTGGCCGATGCGGTACACGCTGCCAAGCGCCTGCTGCCCCTGCCACCACCCCACACCCCTGCGCCGCGGCCAACCGGCAGGCGGCGCAGCACCGACCCCCTTTGAACCCACAGGAGCCCCCATGCCCATCCAAGCCGACACCGGTTTTTACCAGCGTGCCAACGCACACATCAACCTGGCCAATGAACAACTGCAACAAGACATTCACGGCAAGGTGAGCGCTTCGTTCACCTACGCTGCCGCGCGTTTTGCAACCTCACTCACCGCCAGCGGCTACGCCACCCGGGCCGACATGCTGGCGCACCGCAAGGAGAACATCGACTACTTTGTGCGTGAGTTCCGTCTGGCGCTCGAAGAGCACATGGACGACTACATCGAACACTTTGACCAGTACATGGCGTTGTCCAAAAAGTAGGTCAACGGGCAGCGCGTTTCGCTGCAACTGACTTTGGGAATGTGTCATGAAAAAATTCGGGTTGCTCTTTTTTACCCTCTTGCTGGCTGCCGGTTTGGCGCTGGCACAAAACGGGGTCAAAAAGAAGCGACCATCGCCGCAGAAGTATGGTCAGGTGGTGCTGAACCGCTCGTCCCAAGCCGCCATGCTGGCCCCGGTGGTCTATGACCACTGGCTGCACCGGGCCAAGTACACCTGCAGGCTGTGCCATGTGGACATTGGCTTTGCCATGGCCGCCAACCAGACCGACATTCGTGCCGCCGACAACGCCAGCGGCAATTACTGTGGCACCTGCCATAACGGCAAATTGAAGTATGCCGGTGAAACCATTTTTGCCGCCTGTGAGGCCAAGATAACACCCCAGGCAAGCACCCAGCCCCAGCGCTGCGCGCGTTGCCACTCGCAAGAGCAGCCCGTCACCCCCAAGAACGACTTTGCCACCTTCACCGCAACCTTTCCCCGCAGTCGGTTTGGCAACGGCGTGGACTGGATGCAGACCGAAGCGACGGGGTTGATCCAACTCACCGACCGGCTCGACGGTGTGTCGGCCAAAAGCAAACCGTTTCTGAATCCAACCGACAGCACCATTGCGCCCAATGCCCAGGGCATGCCTGACATTGTGTTTTCGCACGACAAGCATGCCGTGTGGAACGGCTGCGAGCTGTGTCACCCCGATCTGTTTCCATCGGTCGAAAAAGGCAAAGCACAGCGCTATTCGATGAACGATATTTTTGACGGCCGCTACTGCGGTGCGTGCCACGGCAAAGTGTCGTTTCCCATGATCGAATGCCAAAAATGCCATTCAAAACCGGTGGCTCAGTGAGCCTGCCGCACCAAGGACTGTGATGCCACGCAAGCCCCTTTTTTTGGCGCTGCTGCTGTGCCTGATGCAAGCCGCCTTGGCGCAGGACTTCTGGGATTTGCCACCCGCACCGCCACCCGACGAATACGGCAACCTGCTGATCGACCGCACCGCGTCCCGCAACGCCGTCAAACCGGTGGCCTTCTCGCACTGGCTGCACCGGCGCAAGTTCACCTGCCGGGTGTGCCACTTTGAGCTTGAGTTCAACATGAAGGCCAACTCCACCGAGATCACCGAGGCCGGCAACCGCAGCGGCAAGTTTTGCGGCAACAGTGGTTGCCACGACGGCAAGGCGGCATTTGGCCACGACAGCGCCAACTGCCAGCAGTGCCACAACGACAACAAAAGCTACAGCAAGGCACGCTTTGCTGACTTGTCAAAATTGCCCAAATCGACTTTTGGCAATCAGGTTGACTGGGGCAAGGCGTTGAGCCGTGGCTTGCTCTCACCGGTCAAATTCCTGACCCTCCCGCCTGACCCCAATGTGTCGTTCAAAGCCATTTTGTTGCTGGAATCGGAATGGTCCGGAATACCGCCGGCCATCTTTCCGCACCGCCCGCACACCTGGCAGCTGGACTGCAGCAATTGCCACCCGGACTTGTTCAGCGTCAAGAAGAAAACCACCCAGCATTTCTCGATGCTGGCCAACCTCAATGGTGAATTTTGCGGGGTCTGCCATTCGCATGTGGCGTTCCCGATGGCAGACTGCAAACGCTGCCACCCGGAGATGTGAACCTAACGGAGATGTGAGCCTAACGCGCGCGCAAGCCGTCAAAGCAGGTGCTCAGTACCAGGTCAACCACCTCGTCGTTGCTGTAGAGCTGGCCCATTTTCAGAAATTCCAGCACCGGGTCACAGGCCCTGGCATACAGCGTGTAAAGCACCGCAATGGGTGGCAATTGGGTGTTAAGCACGCCTTGCGCTTGCGCCGCTTCAATCCACGCGCCCAAGCGGTCGCTGACATCCATCAAGCCAGCCATGTAATCCTTGTTGCCCATCAGGGTGCTGCGCAGGCGCGAGTTCTGGCTGGGCAGTGAAGGCATTTCGCCGTTGAGCTTGAGCGTCATGGTCCAGCGCACCACGGTGCGCAGTTTGTCCATGGCGGACATTTCAACTGGTAAATCATCCAGAAAAGCCTGGGCGCGGCGCATCACCGACACCATGGCGGCTGCGGCCAGGTCTTCTTTGCTGGGGAAATGCTTGTACAAGCTGGCCTTGGCAATGCCCACTTCGGCCGCTACTTCATCCACCGTCATGGCTTCAAAACCCTTTTCGGCCAGCAAACGGTTGACGCTTTGAATGATGGCTTGTTCGCGCGCCAGCAACATCTGAGCCTTGAAAGAAACCTTGGGTACAACACGTTGCGTCATGGCTTGATTGTAGCCAAACAGGTTTTTATAAGAATTTAAAGGTGAAATAAATACTGCTTAGTATCTTTAATTACTACTCGGTATAGAATTTCGTCAATTCATCTAAAAAAAGGGGTGCGCGCATGAAAGTTGCCATCGTCGGCTCGGGCATATCAGGCTTGGCCGCAGCGCATGCGCTGCACGGCAAGG
>JBGSRY010000322.1:0-2724 GCA_041737325.1 Rhodoferax sp.
TTGACGCTGGCCTTGACCAGCCGCAACACCGGCCCACAGCCGCTGACCCTGACCGATGCGCTGCACACCTATTTTGCCGTCGCCGACATTGGCCAAACCCGGGTACAAGGCTTGGCCGGATGCAATTACCTGGACAAGGTGCAGGGCATGGCCCGCACGCGCCAGGTGGGCGCGGTCACGTTCAGCACCGAGACCGACCGGATTTACACCGGCACGCGGGCCGAGTGCCTGATTGAAGACGCGCAAGGCCAGCGCGTGATCCACGTGGCCAAACGCGGAAGCACCTCCACCGTGGTCTGGAACCCGGGGCCTGAACGTGAAAAAACCATGGCTGACATGGCTGCAGGGGCATACCGCGAAATGCTGTGCGTGGAAACCTGCAACGCGGGGCCGGATGAAATCACACTGCAGCCGGGTGCAGAACACACTTTGACTGGCATTATTTCAGTAGCAGCAAGCTGAGCATTTGCAAGGGCTAGCGTGCTAAAACACGCTAAAGTTTTTAGCCTTTGAGGGTGGGGTAATCGGTGTAACCCTTGGCCCCGCCGCCATACCAAGTGGTGCGGTCACCTTCTGCCAGGGGCTTGCCCTTGCGCAGGCGCTCCACCAGATCCGGGTTGGCAATGAAAGGCCGACCAAAGGCCACCAGGTCGGCCCCGCTGGTGACGGCTTCGTGCGCCAGGGCTTTGTCCAGGCTGTTGTTCACCATCCACGCCCCTTTGCCCGCTGCCGCACGGTAGGCGCGGCGCAGGCCGGTGTAGTCAAACGGGCGCTCTGGCAGCACGCGTGGGCCGCCGGTGGCCCCTTCAATGACGTGGACATAGGCCAGTTTGTAGGCGGCCAATTCGCGCACCAGGTAGTCAAACAGCGGCTGCGGGTCGGGGTCAAAGGCATCGTTGGCCGGGGTCACCGGCGACAGGCGAATGCCTACCTTGCCCGCACCCACCGCATCGGTTACAGCGCGCACCACTTCCAGCACCAAGCGGGCGCGGTTCTCGACGCTGCCGCCAAAGTCGTCGCGGCGCTGGTTCGAGCCCGCCTTTAAAAACTGGTCCAGCAAGTAGCCGTTGGCGGCGTGGATTTCAACCCCATCAAACCCGGCCGTGTGCACCGCGTTGCGCGCGGCGGCCACGTAGGTGTGCACGATGTCGGGCAGCTCGTAGGCTTGCAGGGCGCGGGGCTCGGATGTGTCGACAAACTCGGGCACGCCGTTTTTGATCAGCACGGTTTTGGTTTTGGCGGTGATGGCTGAAGGAGCCACCGGTGCTGCGCCGTGCGGCTGCAGGCTGGTGTGCGACACGCGACCCACGTGCCACAGCTGGCAGACGATTTTGCCGCCGGCCTGGTGCACCGCCTGGGTCACTGGCTTCCAGGCTTCCACTTGTTCCTCGGCATACAAGCCCGGCACGTCGGCATAACCCTGGCCTTGCTGGCTGATGGCGGTGGCCTCGGTGATGATCAGCCCGGCACTGGCGCGCTGGCGGTAGTACTCGGCCATCAGTGCCGTGGGCATGGCATCCGGGGCGCGGTTGCGCGTCAGCGGGGCCATGACGATGCGGTTGGCCAGGGCGATGTCGCCCACGTGCACGGGGTCAAACAGGGTGGCGTTGCGGTGTGGCATGGTGATCTCGCTTCAAAGGAATGTCTGAGTGACGTGACTGAGTTTACGAGTTTGAAGCCGGCACAACACAAAAAAATGGCCCGGTAACCTTGTAGGTTGCCGGGCCAGAAAAGCATCGCCGTGCAGGTCAGTGTGCCAGCTTGCTTTGATGCCAACGCCGGTACAGCGGTGGCACCAGCAGCATGGTCACCACACCGATCCACAGGCCTTTGGAAATGGCGCTCTCCACCAAAATACCGAGTTCACCGTTGGTGATAGACAGCGCGCGGCGCAGGTTTTGCTCCATCAGGTCGCCCAGCACAAAGCCCAAAATCAGCGGCGCCATGGGAATGCCTTGCTTGCGCAGCAAATAGCCGCCGATGCCCAAACCGGCCATCAGCACCAAATCAAACGTGGTGGCGTGCACCGAGTACACCCCGACCGCGCTGATGGCCAGAATGCCCGGCACCAGCAGCCAGTTGGGCACCAGCAAAATACGCGTGAACAGCCCCACCAGCGGGATGTTGATCAGCAGCAGCAGCACGTTGCCAATGAACATGGACGCAATCAAGCCCCACACCAGTGCCGGTTGCTGGGTGAACAGCGCCGGCCCTGGCGTGATGTTGTAGAGCGACAGCGCCCCCACCATCACCGCCGTGGTACCGGAGCCCGGCACGCCCAGCGTCAGCATCGGGATGAACGAGCCGTTGGCGGACGCATTGTTGGCGGCCTCTGGCGCGCACACGCCGCGGATGTCGCCCTTGCCAAACGTGCCCTCTTTGTCGCTCAGGCGTTTTTCAACCGTGTAGGCCATGGCGCTGGCGATGGTTGCGCCCGCGCCGGGCAGCACCCCCACCACAAAACCGATCACCGCCGAGCGCACGGTGCACCACCAGGTGTGTGCCATTTCTGTCAACGTGAACAGGTTGCGACCGGTCTTGCGTATCAAGCCACTGGCGTTGGCCTGGTGCTCCAGCATCAGCAAGATTTCGCTGACCGAAAACAACCCAATCACCACCACAATGAACTGGATGCCGTCGCTCAGGTGCACGTTGTCGCCGGTAAAGCGGTAGACACCCGAATTGCTGTCGAGCCCGACGGTGGACAGCTACAGTCCAATCACC
>JBGSRY010000409.1:0-3088 GCA_041737325.1 Rhodoferax sp.
GAGCCATTCCATGCCGGGTGTGGGGCTGCACTTCAAGCCTGAAGGCTTTTCAATTCGAGTGCACCCGGGGGAAATATCGCGCATGAACTACACCATCACGAACACCACAGACCAGGTGTTTGTGGGGCAGGCTATCCCCAGCATCACACCCGCAGTGGCGGCAGAGTATTTTGAAAAATTGGAATGTTTTTGTTTCAGTCAGCAGACCTTTGCGCCGGGTGAAACCCGCACCATGCCGGTGGTGTTTGTGGTGAACCCCAAGCTCGATCCAGACTTTGGAACCGTCACGCTCTCGTACACTTTTTTTGAAGCCGTTAAAGCCAAAAGCTGATTTGATAAGGAAATAGAAGAATGACACACGCTACCCAACCTGCTGTGCGCGGCCACTACTTTGTGCCGGCGGCCAGTCATTACTCGACATTTTTGTCGGTTGGCATTTTTTTGCTGGCCCTCGGGTTCATCTTCCGGATCAACGGCACACCCCAAGGTCTTTGGAGCATGCTGATCGGTGCAGCACTGATTGTGTATGTGATTTTTGGCTGGTTTGGTGAAATCATCAGCGAAAACGTGCGCGGCATTTATACCTTGTGGGAAGACCGCTCGTACCGCATCGGCATGGTTTGGTTCATTTTTTCTGAAGTGATGTTTTTTGCCTGTTTTTTTGGTGCGCTGTACTACATCCGTCGCATTGCATTGCCTGAAATGGCAGGGTTTGAAGAGTCCCTGTCGCCTTATGGCAAATTCACCAACGTGTGGCCCAGTTCAGGCCCCTTGGGCGACAGCTTCTCGCCCATGCATGCCTGGGGTATTCCGGCCATCAACACCATGTTGCTGCTCACCTCAGGAGCGACCCTCACCTGGGCGCACTGGGGTCTGATCAAGGGCAAGCGCTTGCAGTTGAATCTGGGCTTGGCCATGACCGTTGCACTGGGTTTGACCTTTATGGGTTTTCAGGTATTTGAATATGCCCATGCCTACTCGGAAATGGGTTTAACCCTGGGTGCCGGGGTGTATGGTGCCACGTTTTACATCCTGACGGGCTTTCACGGGCTGCACGTCACGCTCGGTTCGATCATGTTGCTGGTGATGCTGGGGCGTGGTTTGAAAGGCCACTTTTCTGAGCACAACCACTTTGCCTTTGAGGCCGTGGCCTGGTACTGGCACTTTGTGGACGTGGTCTGGCTGATTCTGTTTGTGTTTGTTTACATTCTCTAAACCGGGTTTCACCGCTCAAACACAAAGCCACTGCGCTGTCAGTGGCTTTGTGTTGTTTGGGCATCTGTTCAGGTTCGGCCTGGAATCAAACCAAAGTAGAAACTGACCAACAAGGCCAAAAACAGTGCAATTGACAGACTGATGCGCACCGTCAGTGCTTGAACCACGCGTTGACGCTTGTTGGCATCGTCATTTTTGTACAGCAAGGCCAGGGCGCTGAATAGGCTCACCAAAATCAGTGCCAACGTCGCCAGAATTAAAATTTTCGCCAACATGGCAGTCCTTTCACAGAGAGGACTGCATTATGCTTTTTAACAAGAGTCCCGATACCCATGCATTTTCAATTCCGCTTGATCCCAGCCTTGGCTGTGTTGCTTGGGGTCATTGTGTTTGGCTACCTCGGAGCTTGGCAAAGCGGCAAGGGCGAGCGTTTGGCGCAAGAGCTTGAACGCCGCGCCCAGCGTAGCCAATTGGGGCCCGTGGTGATGAATGGCCAATTGGTTGACCCGGTTGCCGCGCAGGATGCACCGTTCACGGTGACCGGTACTTATGAGCCGCAGCACCAGATTTTTCTGGACAACCGCCAGGAAAATGACCAACCTGGCGTGCATGTCATCACGCCGCTCAAAATTGAGGGCTCCGAGACCCGGGTGTTGATCAACCGCGGCTGGGTTGGCTGGACGCTGGGTCGTACCGTGCTGCCGGTGGTGGCCACGCCCAGTGGTCGTGTTCAAATTACCGGGCTGGCGACTGTGCCGTCTACCAAGAAGTTTTTTTTAATGCCCGACCATCCTGAAAGTTCATCCAAACTCTGGGCCAAGCTGGATATGACAAGGTTTCAGAATCTACTCGGCCAGCCGCTGCAACCCGTGGTGTTGCAACAGACCGGCGGTGATGCGCCCGACACCCTGGTGCGCCATTGGCCACCGCCGGACGACCGGGTGGGCAAACACCGTGGCTATGCATTCCAGTGGTATGGCATGGCCGTGGCTCTGATCTTTTTTTATCTGTTTGCCAGTTTTCGTAAAGGTGCTGCCGCATGAAAGCGTCAAACGATGAGGTGTTGGGGCTGGTGGTGCATGCCTTGCCAACCCCCGGTGCAGCGGCGGGCTCGGTGCTGGGCGGGCGCATGAA
The DNA here is from genome assembly GCA_041737325.1 of Rhodoferax sp. Lineage (GTDB taxonomy): Bacteria > Pseudomonadota > Gammaproteobacteria > Burkholderiales > Burkholderiaceae_C > Rhodoferax. Next base: position 2,350 of record JBGSRY010000409.1, read on the forward strand.
GTTGCTGGGGATCGTGCTGGCCTGCACGCTGCCGGTGTTGGTGGCTTATTTTGTGTTTTACGTGGTGCGTCCGCAGGGTGAAGCGTCGTTTGGCGAGCTCATCACGCCAGTGCGGCCGCTGCCAGCAGTCAGTGCGACCCGTCTGGACGGCACAGCGGTAATGCTAGGCACTTTAAAAGCACAGTGGTTGCTGGTCAAGGTCGATGGGGGTGCGTGTGTGCAAGACTGTCAGAAACAGCTCACCGTGCTGCGGCAATTCCGCCTGATGCTGGGTAAAGACATGGATCGTGTTGATTGGCTGTGGCTGATCAATGACCAGTCTGCCATAGACCCCCAATTGGCTCAACTCCTCCACCGAGACAACGCCACCCTGCTGCGGCTGGATGCCACAACGTTGCAGGCTTGGTTGCCTGCGCCTGCAGACAAGCGTCAGACAGATTTTATTTACGTGGTTGACCCCATGGGCAATGCCATGATGCGGTTTCCGTCACGGCTTGACAGTGCAGCTGCCGCCAAAGCCAAGCGCGACATGGAGCACCTGTTGCGGGCTTCCCTGGCCTGGGATGCGCCAGGGCGCTGATCATTGGGCGACAACACCATGAACCCGCAAGTTCTGTACGACCTGACTCCACTGGTGAGCTTGTTGGCGCTGGGCGCGCTGGTGGCGTTGGGCCCGGTGTTGTGGGTGCACTGGAAGCACCGGGGTGGCAGGCCCTTGCAGCGGCTGCAAGCGCTGCGT
>JBGSRY010000429.1:0-7788 GCA_041737325.1 Rhodoferax sp.
GGGCCGCCGGCCAGGCCGATGCTGCGCACCAGCTCCAGCCGCCCGTTGTAGAGTGCCAGTTGCTTGCGCTCGATCAGTGTCGGCACATAAGCGGGCAGCGCAGCGTTGAATCCGACCGACCCGAAGGCCGCCAAAAAGCCAAGACCTGCCAGCGACCACAGACTGACTGCGTCGAAATGCACCAGGGCGAGAATACCCAGAAGGGCGGCGACACGTACACTTTCGGTGGTTAGCATCAGCTTTTTCTTTGACATTCGGTCGACCAGAACGCCCAGCGGGATCGACAGGATGAGATACGGCAGGGTCAGGAAGGTGTTCAAAAGGCCGACACCCCCTGCACCGAGTTTTAGATAAAGGACCGCGATCAGCGGGATGGCCGTCAGGTTCAGTTGATCAGCCATTTGCGCAAAGAAGTTTGCCTTGATCAACGAATTGATGTTGCGCGGCTCGTGTTTCATGTGGTTCATGGGTATTTCTCCGGGTACGTGTATTTATGCGTTGGCAAATTCGATGAGCTTGGCGCAGCCACGGGCAACGGCCATCTTGGCAAAAGACCATAGCCTTCAGCGTCGAGTTGCGAACCAATGTCAGCCCAATTCAGGTGGTCGATAGTGGTGTTGGAGCCAGTCCTGAGACATCCATCAAGTCAGTGTTTCGCGACGCAGCAGTTCGCGCTTGCGATCCACCCCCCATCGGTATCCAGCCAGTTCACCATCGTGCCGCACGACGCGGTGGCAAGGAATGGCTACGGCGATGTGGTTCGTGGCGCAAGCCCGGGCTACGGCTCGCACCGCCTTGGGCGAACCGATGCGCGCGGCGAGTTCAGCGTAGCTCACGGTCGAGCCCGGCGGGATATCGCGCAGCGCGCGCCAGACGCGCTCCTGGAAAGCTGTGCCCTGCACATCCAGCGGGAGGTTCAACCCTATTGAAGGCGCTTCGACGAAGCCAACCACCTGAGCAATCCATTGCTCATATTCACTGTCGCAACCGATGATTTCGGCCCTGGAAAATTGGTCTTGCAGGTCGCGTACCAGTTTGTCTGGATCGTCGCCCAGCAGAATCGCGCAGATGCCGCGCTGGCTCTGTGCCGCCAGAATGGCTCCCAGCGAGCACTGTCCGACCGCGAAGCGGATGACCGCACCTGCACCGCCCGCTCGGTAATCGCGTGCACGCATGCCGAGCAGTTGATCTGAGGCTTCGTAGAACCGACTGTTGGAGTTGAAACCTGCGTCATAGATGGCATTGGTAATGGACGCATCCGGGTTATTCAATTTTTCGCGTAGTTTGCGGGCGCGATAGGCCGAGCTGTACGCCTTCGGTGTCAGTCCTGTTTCGGTCTTGAACAAACGATGGAAGTGAAAAGGGCTCATGTTCACCTCTGCCGCCAAACCGTCTAGCGATGGCGGTGTTTCTGACGCTTCAATCAGGCGGCGGCCACGTGCTATCAACGCCGCGCGTTCGGCGGCAGCGTTGGTCTGGTCTGCGCAGGCGCGCAGACTGGGTCGGTAGCTCGCTGCTTCGGCGGCTGTGGCCGTATCGAAGAATTGCACATTCTCCCGTTTTGGTAGCCGTGACTTCGAACTCGGTTGGCAGTACACGCCTGTGGTGCGCACGGCGTAAACGAATTGGCCGTCAGCGGCAATATCGCGTGCCCGCACTGCCTTCCATCGGCCCTCGTCGGTTTCGTAAGCAATGGTCGTATTCATGAAAAAAATTCTGTCATCGTCAATCGGAGGGTGAGAATAAACAGCCCCTTCATAGTGAGAACTCCGATTCTTGCGGTTGATATTTTTTAGTTGGGTCTGTGCCATCTGCCAGGGCTGGCAACTCCAGACTTCATCAAACTGCCCTTCGGCGTGTAAGACCTCGGTTGACAGCACCGGCCCTATATGGTTGTTGGCTTCTCTTTCCCGCCCCGGCGGGGGTGGAAAGAGGCGCAGGAGATAGGGGGAAACAAGCCCGTAAAATCAGCCGCTTTCATGTAAACCTTTGCATGACCCCGTTGACCCTGTGGTGAAGCCACCCCTCACCCCCCAAAAAACCATGTTGACCTTTCAGCAAATCATTTTGAAACTGCAATCCTACTGGGATGCCCAGGGTTGCGCGTTGTTGCAACCCTATGACATGGAAGTGGGCGCTGGCACCTCGCACACGGCTACATTTTTAAGAGCGCTCGGGCCAGAGCCGTGGAAGGCCGCCTATGTGCAACCGAGCCGCCGCCCGAAAGACGGCCGCTACGGCGAGAACCCGAACCGTCTGCAGCACTATTACCAATACCAAGTGGTTCTGAAGCCCGCGCCGAGCAACATCCTTGAGCTGTACCTGGGCAGTCTGGAAGCACTGGGTTTTGATCTGAAAAAAAACGACATCCGTTTTGTCGAAGACGACTGGGAAAACCCCACGCTCGGGGCCTGGGGTTTGGGTTGGGAGGTGTGGCTCAATGGCATGGAGGTGACCCAGTTCACCTACTTCCAGCAGGTGGGCGGCATTGACTGCAGACCCATCACTGGCGAAATTACCTACGGCCTGGAGCGCCTGGCCATGTATTTGCAAGGCGTGGACAACGTCTACAACCTGACCTGGACCACCACGCCGGATGGCCGCACGCTGACCTATGGCGACGTGTACAAGCAAAACGAGGTGGAGCAGTCCACCTACAACTTTGAGCACAGCGATGCCGACTTTTTGTTCACCGCCTTTACCGCGCACGAAAAGCAGGCCAAGCATTTGATGGACGTGCAGCTGGCCTTGCCGGCTTACGAGCAGGTACTTAAATGCGCGCACAGCTTCAATCTGCTGGATGCCCGTGGTGCCATCAGCGTGACCGAGCGCGCCGCCTACATTGGCCGCATCCGCAACCTGGCGCGGGGCGTGGCGCAAAGCTATTTTGAGAGCCGTGAGCGCCTCGGGTTCCCGCTGGCACCGCGTGCGTGGGTTGAACAGATGACCAAGAAAGCCGCTTAAGCATCATGACTTCTCAAAATCTCCTGGTTGAATTGTTTGTTGAAGAGCTGCCCCCGAAGGCGCTGAAAAAATTGGGCGAGGCGTTTGCCAGCCAGTTGGCCGAGCAGTTGCGCGGCCTCGGCCTGGCCACGGCTGACTCGGTGGTCACGCCCTTTGCCTCGCCACGGCGGCTGGCTGCGCACATCACACAGGTGGTGGCCAAGGCGGCTGACAAAGCGGTACAGCACAAGCTGATGCCCGTCAGTGTCGGCCTGGATGCCCAGGGCAAAGCCACGGCGGCCTTGCTGAAAAAATTGCAAGCCTTGGGTGCAGACGTGGCCGACCCGGTGTTGGCCGTGGCCGCCTTGCGTCAGGCACCCGATGGCAAAGCACCTGCGCTGTTTTATGACAGCCTGGCCAGCGGAGCCACGCTGGATGTCGGGTTGCAGCAGGCGCTGGAAGCCGCCCTGGCCAAGCTGCCGATCCCGAAAGTGATGAGTTACCAGCTGGAAACCGACTGCGAGTTGCCCGGCTGGAGCAGTGTGAACTTTGTGCGCCCGGCGCATGGCCTGGTGGCCTTGCACGGCAGCCGTGTGGTAGCGGTGAAGGTGCTGGGGCTTGCGGCTGGCAACGCCACGCAGGGGCATCGCTTTGAAGCGTTGAAGTCGCCGGTGGTGATTGCCGATGCCGATAGCTACGCCGACACCCTGCGCGAAGAGGGCGCGGTAATCGCCAGCTTTGCCGAACGCCGTGCCGTCATTGTTCAACAGCTAAATAAGGCCGCATCCCTTGTGGGTAAAGGGGCTCATGCTATTGAAGATGAAGCGTTGCTGGACGAAGTGACGGCCCTGGTAGAGCGGCCCAACGTGCTCATTTGTGCGTTTGAGCCGCAGTTTCTGGAGGTGCCGCAAGAGTGCCTGATTTTGACCATGAAGGCCAACCAGAAGTACTTTCCGCTGCTGGACGCGGCGGGCAAACTCACCCATCAATTTCTGGTGGTTAGCAACATCAGCCCGGCGGATGCCAGCCTGGTCATTGGCGGCAATGAGCGCGTGGTGCGTCCGCGCCTGGCCGATGCGCAATTCTTCTTTGAGCAAGACCGCAAGAAGACGCTGGCCTCCCGTGTCGAAGGCCTGGGCAAGGTCGTGTACCACAACAAGCTTGGCACGCAGGGCGAGCGCGTGGATCGCGTCCGTGCCATCGCCCGGGCGATTGCAGCCCAGCTGGGCGATACCGCACTGGTGGCACAAGCCGACCAAGCGGCGCAGTTGGCCAAGACCGACCTGCTGACCGACATGGTGGGTGAATTCCCCGAGCTGCAAGGCATCATGGGTGGCTATTACGCGCTCAATGACGGTTTGAGTTTGGATGTGGCGCAGGCCATTGAAGACCATTACAAGCCACGCTTTGCAGGCGACGAACTGCCCCGCAACCTGACGGGTGTGGTGGTGGCGCTGGCCGACAAGCTGGAAACCCTGGTGGGCATGTTTGGCATTGGCAACCTGCCCACCGGCGACAAAGACCCGTTTGCCCTGCGCCGCCACGCGCTGGGTGTGATCCGCATGCTGGTGGAGAAACATATTGAAGTCGATTTAGACGATTTATTGAAACAGTCTTTTGGTGCATTGCATCCGATTGGTGATGATTCGCAGTTGGCAGTAGGTTGGGAATTGGCGTTTGATTCAAACGCGGTCAAAGCGAAGGCTGAACTCGTCACTTTCATTTTTGATCGCCTCGCAGGCAGCCTGCGTGAGCAAGGCTACAGCGCGCTGGAGGTGGATGCCGTGCTGGCCCTGCGCCCGCAGCGACTCGGTGACGTGGCCAAGCGCCTGGCCGCCGTGCGTGCGTTCACCGCGTTGCCCGAGGCGCTGGCGCTGGCAGCAGCCAACAAACGCATCAGCAACATCCTGAAAAAAGCCGTTGAGGCAGATGCCCATGTCAGCCCGGTGCTGTTGCAGGAAGCCGCTGAAAAGGCGCTGTACGCCGCCATGCAAGACACCACACCACGCGCCCAGGCGCAGTTTGAGGCGGGCGATTACACCGCTGCACTGCAAACCCTGGCCGCGCTGCGTGCGCCGGTGGATGCGTTCTTTGAAGGCGTGATGGTCAATGCCGAGGCTCTGGACTTGCGCCTGAACCGCTTGGGGTTGCTTAAAACGCTGCACCAAGCTATGAATCAGGTAGCCGATTTGTCGCGTCTGGCGGCCTGAGCATCGCCCCCGACTTGCACCAAGGCTGCCCATGAATCCACTCAAACTTGTCGTCCTTGACCGCGACGGCACCATCAACGAAGACAGTGCCGAGTTCATCAAAACAGCCGATGAATGGCAGCCCTTGCCGGGGGCGATCGAAGCCATTGCGCGCCTGAACCATGCCGGTTGGCATGTGGTGGTGGCCAGCAACCAGTCGGGCCTGGGACGGGGTTTGTTTGAAGTCTCTGACCTGAACGAGATTCACGCCAAGATGCACTGCTTGCTGGCGGCCGTGGGGGGGCGCATTGACGCAGTGTTTTATTGCCCGCACGCACCCAATGAGGGCTGTCACTGTCGCAAACCCGAGCCCGGGTTGTTTGAGCAAATTGCCGATCGCTACGGGTTCAGCCTCAAAGGAGTGCCGGTGGTGGGTGACACCGCGCGCGATGTGCTGGCCGGGGTGACGGTGGGGTGTGAACCGCATCTGGTCTTGACCGGCAAGGGCGCGACTTTCAAGGGCCGCAAGCTGCCCGAGAATTTTCCGCCCGACACCCGGGTGCATGCCGACTTGTCGGCGTTTGCTGATTTTTTGCTGGAACGTGAGGCGGCTGCAGTTTGATGGCTTGGCTGCGTTCCCTGCTGCACATGGCCTGGATGGTGGCCACCGTGGTGCCCTGGACATTGGCGGTGTTGCTGGTGTCTTTGGTGCCCCCGCGCACCTATGCCTGGTGGACGGCAGTCAACTGGTTTCGGGTTGTGATGTGGGGCACGCGGGTCATTTTGGGTGTGCGCTTTGAGGTGCGAGGGTTTGAAAATTTGCCCGTTGGCAAGGCCAGCGCGGCGGTGTTGCTGAGCAACCACCAGTCCACGCTGGAAACCCTGCTGTTGCCGACCCTGATGCCGCACCCGTTGGCTTTTGTGTTCAAGCGCGAGCTGTTACGCATTCCGTTTTTTGGCTGGTCCATGGCGCGGCTGGACATGATTCACATCAACCGCGAGTCGCGTACCGAGGCCATGAAGCATGTGATCGAACAAGGCTGCCGCCTGCTCAGCCAGGGCACCTGGGTCATCATGTTCCCTGAAGGCACGCGCATGCCGCGCGGCCAAAAAGGCACGTACCAAACCGCTGGCACGCGTCTGGCGGTGCAGTCTGGTGCGCTGGTGGTCCCCATTGCCGTGGCTACCGCACGTTGCTGGCCCAAAGACGGGTTTACCAAACACGCGGGCGTGGCTACGGTGTCGATCGGCCCGGCCCTGCAGAGCCAGGGGCGCGACCCCAAGGCCTTGATGCGTGAGGCCGAGACCTGGATCGAAGACGAGCTGCGCCGCATTGACCCGCAAGCCTATCCGTCGGCCTGAGCCGCGCCCCACGCTGTGCACCCGTTGTTACGCTTCACGCTCGATTTGTTTGAGTTAAATCAGCCTGAAGCCCATGTAGATACTGGGCAGACAGCTATTAAAAACGCAGTGACTGATGCTCGCAGCCATGCACCAGGGCGATCCGTTTCAGGCCCGATCAGCCGTTTGGGTGGTGTGTCATCGACTGATTTTTTGCACCCGCAAGCCAGTCGCCAGGTGCGTTTGGGGCACGCGCTGGTAGGGTATGAATTCAAGCGCAGTGCGCGGCGCAGCATTGGTTTCAGTGTCGGGGTCGAGGGCTTGGCCGTGCGCGCGCCCAAATGGGTCACGCTTGCTGAAGTGGATGCTGCCTTGCACACCAAGGGCGACTGGATTTTGCGCAAGCTGCAAGAAGTGCGTGAACGCCACGCCCGGCTGGCCAGCCAAGTCATGACCTGGTGCGATGGAGCCAGCTTGCCGTATCTGGGACAAACGCTGACGTTGCAGCTGGACCCTGAACACCGCTTTGGCAGTGCCGGGGCCCATTTGCAAGGCGGCATCTTGTACCTGGGCCTGCCGCACGCCGCACGCCCGGAACAACTTCGCGATGCCGTGCAGGCCTGGCTGATGACCCAGGCCAAAGCGCTGTTTCGGCAACGGCTGGAGCACTTTGCACCGTTGCTGGGGGTGCAATGGAAAAAACTGAGTTTGAGCAACGCTGGCACGCGCTGGGGCAGTGCCAGCGTGGACGGTTCCATCCGCCTGAACTGGCGCTTGATTCACATGCGCATGTCGGTGATTGATTATGTGGTGGCGCATGAGTTAAGCCACCTGCGCGTCATGGACCACAGCGCGCGCTTTTGGGATACCGTGCGCAGCGTGGTGCCCGAGTACGCTGCGCTGCGCCAGCAGCTCAAAGATGAGCCTGTGCCGCGCTGAACGGGCTTTGAAAAGCACGGCATAATTGACGTTTACGTAAACGTCAATATGAACAGGCCACACCATGGCAATCACCTACAGCATCAGCGACCTGGCCAAAGAATTTGACCTGACCACGCGTGCCATGCGCTTTTATGAAGACATGGGCCTGCTGCGGCCAGAGCGCACTGGCCCCGGCGGGCGCACGCGGGTTTACAGCAGCCGTGACCGTGCCCGCCTCAAACTCACCCTGCGGGCCAAACGCCTGGGCTTGAGTCTGGTGGAAGCCAAGGACATCATTGACATGTATGACAGCCCGCGCGACACCACGGCGCAGCTGGAGAAATTTTTGCTGGTGCTGGCGCAGCACCAGCAGCAGTTGCAGGCGCAAATGACC
>JBGSRY010000434.1:0-3164 GCA_041737325.1 Rhodoferax sp.
AGGCCGCCGCTGGCCGTGGAAATATTGGAATCCATGGCCTTGATGGCCCCCAGCAGCGAACGGTCATAAGCGGCATTGGCAGCGCCCAGCGCGGTGCGCCAGCTCACCACAATCTCCAGCCCCATGACCAGCAACACGCCGGGCAGCAACACCAGCAGCAGCGTGCGGCGCAAACTCAAGCTGCGCAGACGACTGAACATCAATCGCTCTCAAGCACGTAGCCCAGGCCGCGCACGGTGGTGATGTGCACGCCGGTTTTGTCCAGGCGTTTGCGCAGGCGGTGCACCAGTACCTCCATTGCCTCGGGTTGCACATCGGCCTCGTCAGAGAACACCCGTTCCATCAAGTCGCGTTTGGACATCGGCTCGCCACTGTGCTGCACCAGCGCACACAGCGCGGCGTGCTCACGCGGGGTCAGGCTCAGGGGTACGTGTTTCAGCAGCAGTTGCTGACTCACCGGATCAAACACCAGCGGGCCACAGGCAAAACGCGGGTGATTGTTGCCACGCGCGCGCCGAATCAGCGCCAACAGGCGTGCTTCGAGTTCGGCCAACTCAAACGGTTTGGCCAGAAAGTCGTCGGCCCCTTCATGCAGGGTGCTGACGCGTTCCATCAATGAATCGCGGGCGGTCAAAATCAGCACCGGCAAGCGCTGGCCGGCATCGCGCAGGTCTGCCAGAACATCGTGGCCGTCGCGCCCGGGCAGGCCCAGGTCAAGAATCAACGCATCAAAACGGGTCGCTTTGAGACTGGGTCGCACCAGGCGACCGTCGTTGACCCAGTCGACCTGAAACTGGCTTTGCTGCAGCGCCTGCACCAGCCAGGTGGCCAGTGCCGGTTCGTCTTCGGCCAAAAGAATGCGCATAACAATCAGAGAGGTGGTGGATGTCGGCGCAGTTTAAGACGGGATGCCGCAGGTGCGAAGCCTCAAGCCTGTTTTTTGGCCAGCCAAGCGGTCAGGCGCGGCCCGAGCACCAGCACCATCAAAAAACGCACCAGTTGCATGGCCATGACAAAGCCCACGTCCACCGCGCTGGTGGCAGCAATCACCACCACCGAATCAGCGCCGCCCGGGCTGGTGGCCAGGTACGCGCTCAGGGGCGCAACCTCTGCCAACAGCACCAGCAGCACGGCCAGTAGCGCCCCAAGACCCATCAGCGCCGCAATGGCAGCCAGCACCATGGGCAGGGCTTGCCAAGCGTGCATCAAAATGGCCCGGGTAAAGCGCAGTCCCACGCTCCAGCCAATGGCTGCATAGGCCAGCGTGAGCAACACCGGGGGCAGTTCGATCTCCAAAAGGCCGAGCGACTGCAGCACTGTGCCAGCCAGCAACGCCAGTACCATGCCGCCGGCTGGAATCTTCATCCGGTGTGCCACCACGGCAGCGCCCAGCACCAGCAGCACCGTAGCCACTACATGGTTTAGGTTGTGCACCGCGAAAGCCGATGGGTGCAGCGTCGGCACGGGTTGCACCGACATCGCCAGATGTGCCACCCAGGCCGCCACGGCGGTGACGATCACCACCCGGGTGTATTGCATGAAAGCCACCAGGCGCATGTCAGCACCATAACTCTCGGACATCAGTACCATGGCGGATGCCGCCCCCGGTGCAATGCCCCACAGCGCCGTGGTGCCGGGCAATACCTGGCGCTTAACCAGCCACCACCCCAGCAGGCCACCAGCGGCGATGACCAGCAGGTTGATGCCCACAAACAGCGGCCACTGCGCCAGCATGTTGGACAGGGCCGGTGGGCGCATGCTTTGCGCCATCAGGCCGCCCAGCACCGCCTGCGCCAGCACAAACACCGGCTTGGACAAATTCAGCTGCCCCCACTGAATCGATAAAAGAATGGCCGCCACCATGCAGCCCAGCAGCACACCGGCCGGAAAGTGCAACGCCTGCAGCAGGCCGCCAAACAAGCCGCTGAGCAGCAGCAACAGCAGCCAGCGCAGCGTCGGGCTGGCGATCGACTTCATCGGGAGAGTTTGTAAACCGATGTACCGGCGCGCCAGTTGGGCAACCAGCGCAGCACTTGGCCGCTCTGCAAGCCAAAACTGTCTTGCACCGTCAGGCCGTTGCGCGCCGCCAGCACCCCCAGGTCGGCATGCGTGCCGACGCGGATGTTGGGCGTGTCAAACCATTGGTAGGGCAGGCGTTTGGTCACCGGCATGCGCCCCTGCAGCACGCTCAGGCGGTTGGGCCAGTGGGCAAAGTTGGGAAAGGCCACAATGCCCACGCGCCCAACGCGCACGGTCTCGCGCAGCATCACCTCGGCGTTGCGCAGGTGCTGTAGGGTGTCAATTTGCAGCACCACGTCAAAGCTGGCATCGGCAAACATGCTCAGGCCTTCGTCCAGGTTGAGCTGGATCACGTTCACGCCGCGCTGCACGCAGGCCAACACGTTGGCATCATCAATCTCAACGCCGTAGCCGCTGCAGTTGCGTGTGGCTTTCAAGTGCGCCAGCATGGCCCCGTTGCCACAACCCAAGTCCAGCACGCGGGAACCCACAGGCACCAATTGGGCCAGGGCTTGCATCAAATGCGGGTCGCTCATGCGGCCACCTCCATGCTTTCAAAATAAGAGCGGACAACGCTTATATAACGCGGGTCATCAAGTAAAAATGCATCATGTCCGTGGGGTGCGTTGATTTCCGCATAGGACACATCGCGCTGGTTGTCGAGCAGCGCTTTGACGATCTCGCGGCTGCGTTTGGGGGCAAAGCGCCAGTCGGTGGTGAAGCTCACAAGCAGGAATTTGGCCGTGGCCCGCGCCAGCGCCTGGCTCAGGTTGCCACCAAAGGCGCGGGCCGGGTCAAAGTAGTCCAGCGCACGGGTGATCAGCAGGTAGGTGTTGGCATCAAAGTATTCGGCAAACTTGTCGCCCTGGTAGCGCAGGTAGCTTTCGATTTGAAATTCGGCTTCTAGCGTGCTGAATTTGTAGGGCACAGCCGCCGTGGCCAAATCGTTGGCGGCAGGCAGCGCCGCACGCAACGCATCCAGTGTGGGCGCAATTTGCTGGCGTCCAAACTTCTCGTTCATCACGTCGTCGCTGAGGTAGGTGATGTGGCCGATCATGCGTGCGATGCGCAGGCCGCGTTTGGGGATCACGAACGGCAGCCTCTCGGCGATCCCGCTTCCGGCGGCTGGCTGGCTTCTGCTGGCT
>JBGSRY010000449.1:0-4917 GCA_041737325.1 Rhodoferax sp.
CGGCCAGCACATAAGCGGCCAAGCCCAGCAGCAGCACCGGCTTGCGACCCCAGCGGTCAGACAGCGGCCCCCACACCAGCTGCGACACGCCAAACGCCAGCAACAGCGCACTCAGCGTCAACTGCGCCTGCGCCATGGGGGCTGCAAACCCGGACGTGATGGCAGGCAGAGCGGGCAGGTACAAATCGGTGGTGATGGGTTGCAAACCCAGCAGCAGCGACAGCAGCAAAACCACCAGGCCAGACGGCATGGTGGGGTTGGGGGTGGGGGTGGGCGGTGTCATGGGTTGAGCGTAGCAGATGGGCATCATTTGCAATGACAATGCGCGGTTTGAGCGATTGGGTTGAGTTATGTCAACAACAGTCAAAATAGCAGGCGCTAAATGCTGACAGAGACAAAGCACAAAGCGTTTTATCAATGACCACGCAAGGACAAACGTTGAAGCTACGTTGGGACAACAAATTGCCGCATCTGGTGGCATGGGGCGCAGCCCTGGTGGCGGTGCTGGTGGTGCTGCTGGCCACCAGGCAAGTGGTGCAAGAAGAGTGGCAAGAGTCGGAGCATGCCGCCCGCAGGGAATTGGCCAACCTGTCGCGCTTGAGCCAAGAGCACGCCAGCCGCACCTTGCACGCGGCCGACCAGGCCTTGCGCCTGGTTCGCACCCTGTACCTGCGCGATGGCGCGGCACTGGACTTGGCCGCTTTGGTGAAACAGGGCGCGGTAGATGTGAGCGTGTTTCACCAGGTCGGCATCATCGATGCGCAAGGCATTTACCGGCTGAGCAATTTGCCCACCACACCGGCGGTGGATTTGTCAGACCGCGAACACTTCAAAGTGCATGTGACGCGCGGCACAGACGAGTTGTTCATCTCCAAACCCATTGTGGGTCGCGTTTCTGGCAAGCGCACGCTGCAACTCACGCGGCGTATCACCCAGGCCGACGGTCGTTTTGCCGGGGTGGCCGTGGTGTCGCTGGATGCGGATTATTTTTCTGCCTTTTACGCCACGCTGGACATGGGGGCTCATGGTGCAGCAGCGTTGGTGGGGCGCGACGGGGTGGAGCGGGCACGTTACCGGGCGGTTTCGACCCCGGCAGAGGCTGAATCTGCCTTGCCGCCCTTGTCTGCGCAGGGGCAAGCACAAGCGCAGGGTTTTTTTGAAGCCCGGTCGCCGCAAGACCAGGTGCTGCGGCTGCATCACTTCAGGCAAATCGGCGATTACCCGCTGTATGTGATGCTGGCTTTTGGGGTGCAGGATGTCCGTGCCAAAACTCCGGCGGCGGTGCAGCTTGAATGGTTGCTGGCGGCGTTTGGCAGCGCTTTGCTGCTGTGTCTGGCGGCGCTGTTTTCGTGGCACAGGGTGCGTGAGCAGCGTCAACGCCAGGCACTGCAGGACAGCCATGCGCAAATGAGTCTGGCCCTTGACGGTGGCGGCTTGGGCCTGTGGGAATGGGATTTGGCGCAGGGCCGCTTTGTGGCCGACGACCGCCTCAAGGGCTTGCTGGGCTTTACCCCGGATGAACTGCAAACCACAGAGATCAGTTTCATGACGCATCTGCACCCGGATGATGTGGCTACCTTGCGCCAGGTGCTGCCGCCGGTGCTCAGGGGCGAGGTGCCTCGCCTGGTGCTGGAACATCGGTTGAAACACAAAGACGGGCATTGGGTCTGGCTGATGGCACGCGGCAAAGTGGTGGCGCGTGATGCCCAGGGCCGCGCGCTGCGGCTGGTCGGCACGGACGTGGATCGCAGCGAACAAAAACGCCTGGAAGAAGCAACCCGGCAAAGCATGTCGCTGTTGCAAAACATGACCGACCAAGTACCCGCTGAGCTGTTCCAGTTCAAGGTACATCCCGATGGCCGACGCTGTTTTCCGTATGTGTCCAAACACTTTCTGGATTTTTATGGATTGACGTTGGCGCAAGTGCAAAGCGATGCGTCGCTGGTGTTTGCCTGGCAGCACCCGCAAGATGCCGAGATGATCAAGCGCTCTATTGCTGAGACCATCACCCAGCTCAAGCCGTGGCAACTGGAATACCGGCTGCAGTTGCCCGATGGCCGTGTGTCTTGGCGTAGCGGCCATGCCAGCGTGCAAAAACTGGAAGACGGCAGCGTGGTCTGCTACGGCGCTATTTTTGACATCACCGAACGCAAGCAGGCCGAAGAGGCGTTGCGCGTGGCGGCCGTGGCGTTTGAGTCCAGCTCGGCCATGATGGTCAGCGATGCGCAGCAAGTCATTTTGCGTGTCAACCAGGCCTTTGTTGACTTGGCGGGCTACACGACACAAGACATGGTGGGACACCACAGCGACATTCTGAAGTCAGGGCGGCATGATGCTGCGTTTTACCAGCTGATGTGGGACAGCATCAACCGAACCGGTCACTGGCAGGGCGAAATCTGGAACCGGCGCAAAGACGGTGAGGTGTTTCTGGACTGGCTCAGCATCTCGGTGGTGAAAGACGCGCACGGCCAGGTGACGCATTACGTGTCGGTGCATGCAGACATCACGCTGCGCAAACGCACCGAAGAAGAGGTGCGCAAACTGGCCTTTTTTGACCCCTTGACCAACCTGCCCAACCGCCGCCTGCTGCTGGACCGCTTGCAGCAAATGTGCGCTGCACACACCCGCAACCAGCAGCTGGCTGCGGTGTTGTTCATTGACCTGGATCGTTTCAAATTGCTCAACGACACCCATGGCCATGACCAGGGCGACGAGTTGTTGATTCAGGTGGCTGCGCGCCTGCAAGCCTGTGTGCGTGAGATGGATACCGTGGCCCGGCTTGGCGGGGACGAATTTGTGGTGGCCATGGCGCAGCTGGGCGCAGACCCGGCGCAGGCACAAGTCCGCGCCCTGGGGGTGGCGCAAAAAATATTGCAAACGCTCAGTGAGCCCTTTGTGTTGCCCGCCGTCAGTTGGACGCTGTCCGGCAGCATTGGCGTGGCCATGATTGTGCAGGCCAACGCCGTGCCTGAAGAGGTGCTGAAACACGCCGATGCCGCCATGTACGCCGCCAAGGCTGCTGGCCGCAATGCGGTGCAGGTTTGGCAAGCGCCATCGGCTTAAATCACACCCTCAAACATCATCACATCCACGGCCTCACCCACGGCGACGTTGCCTTGGGCGTGGTGCAGCACGATCAGCCCATTGGCTTGCACCATGGAGCTGAGCACGCCCGAGCCCTGGTTGCCGGTGGTTCTGACGTGCAAGCTGCCGTCTGGCGCGGTGCTGACCACGCCGCGCTGGTATTCGGTGCGGCCTGGTTTTTTGCGGATGGCTTCCAAGCTGTGGGCCTGGAGCATCGGCGTGGCTTGCGCCTTGCAGCCCATCATGCGCTTGAGCGCCGGGCGCACAAAGGCCAGAAACGTCACCATCACCGCCACCGGGTTGCCAGGCAGGCCAAACAAGACCGCATCGCGAGGACTTCGAGTAGTATCTATTTGATAGCTACTTACCCTTGTTTTATAAGGGCTAGAGGCCAATTTTTCATATGAAATGCGGCCCACGGCCATGGGCCTGCCCGGGCGCATGGCAATCTTCCAGAAGGCCACGTCACCCAGCTGTTTCATCATGGCCTTGGTGTAGTCGGCCTCGCCCACACTCACGCCGCCGCTGGTGATGATGGCATCGGCCTGCAACGCAGCCTGCACAAACGCAGCCTCCAGCGCCTCGGGTGCATCGCGCACCACGCCCATATCAATCACCTCAATCCCTAAGCGCGTGAGCAAGCCAAACACGGTGTAACGGTTGCTGTCGTACACCGCACCTTCGCGTGGCGGCTCGCCCAGGCTCAGAATTTCGTCGCCAGTGGAAAAGTAAGCCACTTTCAGCCGTCTCAACACGGGCACGGCTTTAAGCCCCAAACTGGCCACTAGCCCTAGTGCGGCGGGGGTTAGAAGCTCTCCTTTTTGTAGTGCCGGTTGGCCTTGCATGAGATCTTCGCCTTTGAAGCGACGGTTGTCTCCAGCTTTCAGGATGCCCGCAGGGATGGTGACCCGGTCACCGTCAACGCTGGCCAGCTCTTGCGGCACCACGGTGTTCAAGCCGGTGGGCATGATGGCCCCGGTCATGATGCGCACGCATTCGCCCGCTTGCACCGTGCCAGCCCAGCCTTTGCCCGCCAGCGCGGTACCGACCACCTTGAGGGTCAAAGGCGCTGTGGGGCTGAGTTGTGCACCATCAAAAGCGTAGCCGTCCATGGCCGAGTTGTCATGCGGTGGCACGCTCACCGGGCTGATGATGTTGAGCGCCAGCACCCGGCCCAGCGCCTCAAACACGCCCACGTCTTCAGACTCGGTCACGGGTTCAACCAGCTTGTCCAGAAAGCGGCCCACCATGTCGGCGCTGAGGGCTTGGGGGTCGTAGCCGGCCAGTTCACTGGCAATTTGCTCCAGGGTTTTCATCAGGTGTTGGCTTCCAGTTGCTGCAACTCGGCCAGCGTGTTGGCGTTGAAAAAGGCTTGGGGGTTGTCACCAGGCGCATCGAAGGGCACCACGGCCGTTTTGTGCAGCGCCGTCCAGGCATCAATTTTGCGGCCACCGTCTTGGGTAAAGCGCACCAGGCTTTCCAGCAGCTCAACCCGCAGCAGGCAAAACACCGGCTGGGTGCGCAGTTGCATGTGGCCGTCTTTGCCGGCTTCAGGGGCAGCCACCATGGCAAGGTCGGCATCTTCGGCTTGCAAGCCAGCGGCCAGGCGCTGCGCCAGGTCCAGCGGCAGCAGCGGCGTGTCGCACGGCACGGTCAGCAGGTAGGGCGTTTCGCAGTGCTCCAGCCCGCTCAAAAAACCAGACAAGGGTCCGGCATAGTCGGCCTGCGCATCGGGCCAGACCGACGTGCCAAACGACTCGTAAGCGGCCAGGTTGCGGTTGGCGTTGATCATCACCTCGCTCACACCGCCGCCCATTTGCAGTCGCGTGAGGG
>JBGSRY010000455.1:0-5434 GCA_041737325.1 Rhodoferax sp.
GCAATCAGGTGCAGCAGGTGTTGCACAACGCGGCCTGCCAGCTCTCGCTTTTCAGAGGGTAGGGTGGCCCAGTCTTTGGCCGCCTCACCTTCCAGGTTGGCAATCAGTTGTGGCACATCCACCACCACGTAGCCGTAGTACAGGCCGGAGGCCAGTTCGGTGTCAAAGATACCGGCAGAACCCAGCTCACCCGCTTCGCGCAGCAGGTCGTCCACCACGGTGAAGTAATCGTTTTCCACTTGCGCTTCATGCACAGTAAAGGCGTGTGCCACGTATACGGCAGCATCGCGGCTGGCCAGTACATCAGACGTGACCATGCGACCGAACAGGGCGGACTCCAGCCCACTGCCGTGTTTCAGTGCTTCGATATTTTTCTTTTCGTCTTTCAGAAACTTGGCAATGGCAGTCTTGAGTGCCTTGACTTCGGTGTGTTCCTGCGCCAGTTCGGCACAGCGTTTGACAAGGTAATCAATCTCGGCGCTGCCCATCAACACCGCCTGCCCTGTTTCCAAAGCCTCTTTGCCTTTGGACTCTTTCCCCCCTTTGTCCAACAGTCCAGCATCTCGCAGCCCTTCGCCTGCGGACTGTGCCAAGTCTTCAGAAAGGCCGGATTCGATCAATTTTTTACGAATCAAATCCAGCGTCTGTCTGGAGCGCACAGCCATGGGCACACCCAGACTCGCCAGCGAGAAATGATCCTCTGCCACCCGCCAGTGGCGCTTCAAACACTGCGACGAAATGCGTGTGCGCACCGCATCACCATAAGGCAGACGCTTGGCCAGACCGGCATCGTCGCGGTTCAACAATGCGCCGGGGTAGTTGTGCAGGGTGTGGATTTGGATAAAACGGGGCAGATTCATGAAAACTCCTTGGGTGATGGTTTGTTATGACTTTGATTCGGAACGGGCCAGCGTTGAAAAATAAGGGCCTGCGATTTGGAGACGTATCTCCTCGGCATCAGCTTGGCTACTGCGCAGGCTGCTACTTTCTTTGAGCACCAGTTCGCCCAGTTCACGCCAGTTGGGTGCTACGCCTTTGCTGGCCATCAGGCGCAACACGCGGGGCAAAAGCTGGGTGAAAGCATCACCCCGCGAGGTGAGTAATTTGGTGACACGCGATTCAGACACGCCAGCGTGCGCCAACTGTCTTCCCAGCTTCTGTTTGCCGTCGTGCCCAGCCAGCGCCATGCCGTGTGCAATCAAGGCCCAGCGCGGCCAGATGTCTGCATGCCATTGCTCGGGGGCTAGACCTGCCGCAGTCAAGGCTCTTGCTAACGCAGCCAACTGATGCGGTTGCAGAGCCTCCGGTTTGAGCCGTGCCAGTGCTGCGCGGTCACCTATGCTGGCACGCTGGATGTGGGCCGCCAGCGCCCCAAAGGGTTCCCGGTAGGTAGCAGCCTCCTCCGGCGGAGCGTTTTGTTCTGAGATGGGGTCAAGCGTGCTCACTGGTTTCCTCCTGGCGTTTGATGGTTTGTTGACGGTAGCAATTAACGAGGTCTGGTATCGGGAACTTGTCACTGCGAAGCCCGCCATGAAAGCGTGCCAAGGCTGCAGATTGGGCTCGGTACTTTTGGATGCCACTGCGGGGCCCCGCGTCGAAGGCCGACTTCAGAATAGCTTCTGCCCGTTCGACCAGGCCCAGCAGCCATTGCAGGCGCTGGGCGGCGGGGTCTTTGGCTTCCAATTCTTCGTTAAGGTCAACAAAAAAGCGGGCATCTTCGGCAAGCTCAAAGGCATGTAGAAACTTGCTTATCTTTCCCTCGTGTGCCTTGCCTGCTTGGCGGTAGTCCTTGACCCTTCCGTTCTCGAACAACACAATCAAAGCACCTCGAAGCAAGCCGCGCACCTCGCTAATGGCAGCGATTCGCTGCCCGGATATGCGTTCCAGTTGGGCTTTCTGGTTTGTGATCAGAAGCCCTCGGACCTTGGGCGATATCGGTACACGGCGCTCGTGGTAGCCCTCTGTTTTTCCCTGCCCACGGGCGATGCCTTGGGTGACAAACACCAAGCTGTCACCTTTGACTGTTCGGTCCAAGTTGTGCGCAGCAGGTGCCTGGTATTTACCTCCAAACATGAGATCAGAAACCAGCTTGTAATTGAAACCATTTGAAGTGATCGTCAGTGCCTTGCCACCTTCCACATCAATCGGTGTCCATGCGTCTCCGGTCAAACCGTTCAATTCTTTCGCAGCTATGCGTGCTGCTTTGCTGCCCGTGCCCACGGACATGATTTTCCCGACCACACACCGCAGGCGAATGCGGCGACAAATCTCGATATAGAACGGATCAAGTTTGGCAAATGACAGGCTACCAAGCCCATCCCAAGGGGCAAGCCAAACCAGTGCCAAACCATCTTCATCTTGAAAACCATGCGCCTCAACCGTCCGATCACGCCGAGCCAGCAATGCGGCAATGTCTCGCATCCAACGAGCGCCCGGCAGTCCGACAGCCGCCACCCCCACGCCGGGCCTACTTGCATAGCCACGATTCATGCGAGAAATGCCGTAGTTTCCAGCGCCCAAAATGCCTTCTTGGGTTTGCAGACTCAACAAGGCAAAGAACCAATCTTCGGGTTTTGCGCGGCGGGCGCGACTGCCTTTCAGGTCATGGTTTTTGGAGGTGACCAGCATGTCAATTTCGTCAGCGGCATAGGCCTCGGATTTCCACTCCGAAATGCTTCCCCCAACAACAGCCGCCTGCAACAACGCAGGCCGATCGGGTGGCGACACCAAACACCATGCCGCCCCATCCGGGTCATCCGGCGTGAGCGTCAGCAACGCACCACGCCACTCGTCGGCAGTTTCAAAAACCGCTGTTCTTTCTGCCTTATGCAGAGCTATAGCGGCCAATTGCACCAGGAAGGCGTGCCAAGGGTGGCGCTGGTGTGGGCGCAAGGCGGGGTAGTCGCGCACTTCATCCGCAGCGAGTGCCACGAACAACTGGGGCAAGCTGGAGTTCACGGTTTGCCCATCGCTTGCCCTGCGGTAGCGAATGATGGGCTCGGTGAGCAATGAAAACTGTAGCTCCGGGGCAATCGTCATACGGGTTCTCCCTGTGTGGTTGGATTCTTCTCGTCCGCATGGAGGCGCTCCAGCCCGAAGCGGTTGTAACGATAACGCGCTTTGCCGAGGGTAAATTCAAAGCCTGCGCCGTCTGGCAATTCGCTGATACCCGTTGGCAAAGCATCAGGACTGACGCCTTCCGGAATTTGATGATGACGCAGCGCCAATTGCTTCACGCCCTGCTGAAATGGACCGGCCTGGGGGGGGTCAAAAATCACCAGACGGTCAGCCGCGCCAAGACGGGTGGCTATTTTTTGATCGGTGTCGGGGAAAAGCACATCGCCAAATGCGTCGTCATAAGGCAGTGTGTGGATGTGTCCAATGCCTTTGCGTGCGCTGGTGTCGCCCTCAATGGCTTGCCCCAGTTTCTGCCAGTCCGCACCGAGTTCCTTTTCAACCACTTGCAGCGCTTCTGTGTGCGTCGCGTGTTCGACCAGCATGCGGTTATCTGTCGGTATCTGGCGGCTGGGCTGCGCCTGAATCAGTCGCTTGGTAGCTTCAACCATGCGCAGGTCAGGGTACACACCGCCGCCGTCATGGAATCGGCCCAGGCCATGCCGAGCACGCTTGAGCATCGGTGTGAGGTCATGACCAGCGGGAGTGAGCACCCAAGCACGCGGCAGGCGATAGCCTTCAGGCCGCTCTGCCTCAGGTCGGGTGTGTCGGTGCAGACGGCCCAAGCGTTGGAGCAACACGTCCATGGGGCACAGGTCGGTGATGAGCAAGTCAGCATCAATGTCCAGGCTTTGCTCCAGTGTTTGTGTGCCGATGATGACGCGGCCCTTTGTGTCTTGTCTCGTTTTTCCCAGTTGCGCTTCCACCGCTTGATCCAGCAATGGGCGGTCTTGGCGGCTGTAGCGGCTGTGGTGGACGGTGCTGACACCGTTCACTTTGAAAAGCCAATCGTCACCTTGGGCCAGAGTCAATTGCTCCAAGGCCTTGAGCGTGGCAACAGCGGCAGGAACGGTGTTGCGCACCACCAGCACCCGTGCGCCTTGTGCAGCGGCCTGCGCGGCGAGCGCCGCAATACGCATGGGGTCGTCCATGGCATCGAGCGTTTCCCAATACACGGTTTTGTGTTGTGGGTTGCCAGCCACGGGTTGCAGGTGCAGACCAGATGTATTGCGAAAGCTGAGCGCTGGGTAGGGTGCGGCACAGGCATCGGCCAGCGAGGGCGGTGCCTGCTTTTTTGCATGCCCAATGCTGAGGTAGCGTGTGCGCGCTGATGAGCCCAAAGTGGCAGAGAGCAGCATGGCTTGGCCGCCTGTTTTGAGATGCGCCTGAAGCAATTTCTCAAGTAGCACGGTCATGTAGGCATCGGACGCATGCACCTCATCCACCACCAGCAGGCTGCGGGCCAGCAAGGCGTGGCGCATATGGGCATGGCGCACCTTGAGCGCGCCGAGCAAGGTCTGGTCTATCGTTCCTACCGCAATGGTGGCAGCCAGAAAACGCTTGGGCGATTCAGCCACCCAACGCTGGTGGGCTTTCTCATCGGCGGGATGATCGGGCCACTGAACTTGGAAATCTGGCAGGCTGATTTTTTCTTGGTCATCTGCCGCTTCGTAGCCCGGCAAGGCTCGCACTACCACGGGTGCATCCGTTGGCCACAAGCGACTCACCAACGCCCGCACGCGCTGGTAGAGCTGCGTTGCCGCAACACGGGTGGGCAACGCAAAGTACAGGCTATCAACCTGGCCCGCTTCAAACAATTGCACAAAGCGCCACAGCGCGGCTTCGGTTTTGCCACTGCCAGTTTCGGCCTCCAGCACCACGATATTGCCCAACGACAAATCAGCAGCAGCCAATTGCATGGGGCGTGCTTCCGCCACGCCAAAAGCCGCGCTGAAGGCGGGTGGCTCTACGCACAGTTCAGCACGCCAATTGTTCACATCCAGACCAATGGCATGCACCGCATACTTCGCTCGCACAGCAGCAGTCTGAGTTCGATCTTCGCCGGGGTCGGTGTAGGAGAAAAAGCCTTCACGGGTGTCTGAGCCCAGCCAGTCGGCCAACTGAACCAGTCCGGCGAACAGATGCACAAAGGCGGGCTGGTCAGGCAAGGGCTGCTGGCATTCAGAGAAGGCCAGCGGATAACTTTGTTTCACCCTGTCGCCCATGCTTGCCAGCGCCGTGGTGGGGTCGTACAGCACCGCTCCGGTTTTATCCAACACGGGCTTCCATATGCTTTCTGTTTGCTTATCAGGACTTTCACCAAGAGGTCGCCCGTGATGGCTGATGCTGGCCTGAAGCAACTCGCTAACGGTGACTTCACCCCAAGCCACGATTTCCGCAATGGGCAAGCCGCCTGCATAGTGCTCGGCATTCGGAACACGCCCAGAGATCAGTTCCCAGCCTTCCGGGCCATGCCCAA
>JBGSRY010000510.1:0-4594 GCA_041737325.1 Rhodoferax sp.
TCAATCACCACACGCTGTTTCTCAGCCGTCAGCACCGGCTCATTGTCAGAACTGTCAAGTGTCAACAAACGCTTGTCAATGTAAGACACATTCTGGAAGGGTGGCGGCAGCTTGAAGTTCAACCCCGGTTCGGTGATGACTTCTTTGATCTGCCCCAGGGCAAAAACCACACCAAATTGGCGTTGATCGACCACAAACAGGGTGGAGCTGGCAATGGCCAGCACAAACAAAAGACTGGAAATAACAAATCCCAAGCGGTTCATGCAAGGCTCCTATCGGGTTTCACGCGTACGGGCACGGGCCGCGTCACGAGCGCGGGCATCGGTGGCTGCAGATGCTGTGTTGGGTGTGGGGGCGCTGGGTGCAGGTGCAGCCAAGCTGCCCGTGGCAACCTCTTCCGACACCTGACCGGTCATTTTGATGAGTTTGTCCAGCGGCAAATACAAGAGGTTGGAGCCTTGCTTGGAATCGACCACAATTTTTGTGACATTGGAATAGATTTGCTGCATGGCATCGATGTACATGCGGTCACGCGTGACCTGGGGTGCTTTTTGGTATTCAGACAGCACCGACTTGAACCGTTGTGCGTCACCTTGTGCCTGGGCCACGATGCGTGATTTGTAGGCATCGGCCTCTTCCTTCAAACGCGATGCTGCACCCACCGCACGTGGAATCACGTCATTGGCATAGGCTTGCGCCTCGTTCTTGGCGCGTTCGCGTTCTTGGCCAGCCTTGAGCACATCGTCAAAAGCAGCCTGCACCTGTTCAGGGGGACGCACCCCACCCTGCTGCAAGTTGATGCCGACCACTTCGATGCCCACCTTGTAGCGATCCAGAATTTTTTGCATCATGGCCCGCACGCGCGGTGCAATCTGGTCACGCTCTTCAGACAGGGCGCTGTCCATTTTCATTTTGCCAACCACTTCACGAACCGCAGTTTCTGCAGCCTGCACCACTGCGTCTGCCGGGTTTTTGCTTTCAAACAAAAAGGCACGCGCATCGCTTAAACGGTACTGCACCGCGAACTTGATCTCGACGATGTTTTCGTCTTCGGTCAGCATGGCCGATTCACGCAGGCCAGTGGCTTTAATGACCACATCACGACCCACATCGACCGAACGAATCTGGGTGACAAAAACCAGTTCATGACGCTGGATGGGGTAAGGCAGTCGCCAGTTGAAACCCGCCCCCACGGTGGAGTGGTATTTGCCAAACTGGGTAATCACCGCTTGTTGACCTTCTTGCACGATGAAGAAGCCTGTTCCCAGCCAGATCAACACGGCCACGGCAAGCACCAGGCCCGCGCCAATACCAGCGCTTTTCATGTCAGGTTGAAAACCGCCACCCGAACCAGAACCACCGCTTGGCGGTGTACCACGTCCACCAGATTTAGGGTTGCCAAACAAGCTGCCCAGTTTGCGGTTGAAATCACGCCAGAGTTCATCCAGATCAGGTGGGCCTTGCGTCGGGTTGCGCCTTGGGCCGCGATCTTCTGGCTTGGGTGCATCCGCCTCAGGTGGCTTGACAGCAGGCCGCTCAGGTTCAGATGAATCTGCAGGTTTGTCGTCGTTGCGCCCCCAGCGTGGGTCATTCAGGTTGAACATGCCGCGCAAGCGTTGGGGTAAGCCAGCCAGGCTGATGGTGGGAAATGAAAGTTTCATCTAATCAACTCTTGTGTTTACAGAACAGATTGTGCCGAATCAAAGTGCAGCCTCACCACTTAGAGGGAAATGCGATGGCAACTGTGAAGCGCCCTTGGCTGCGATAACCTGCTCAACCAGCAATTGACGCAGTGCCCCTAACCCAACCCCCTCTTGTGCGCTGATGAAGACCCTGGGTGTCGCTATGCCACCCAGGTCATAGGTATCTTGCATGGCCACCGGCTGCTTTTCAGGCTCTGCTGCGTCGAGCTTGTTGAACACCAGCAGTTGAGGAATGTCGCCAGCCCCGATTTCAGCCAACACTTGTTGCACTTGCGCCATTTGCTCCACATGATCCGGGCTGGAAAAATCAACCACATGCAACAGCAAATCTGCATCGACCGCTTCTTGTAAGGTGGCCTGGAAGGCATCAATCAGACCGTGCGGCAAATCACGAATGAAACCCACAGTGTCTGACAAGGAGACCATACGACCAACTTCACCCAGGTAGAGCTGGCGTGTTGTGGTATCAAGGGTGGCAAACAACTGGTCGGCTGCATAGGTACGTGCCTTGACCAGCGCGTTAAACAAGGTTGACTTTCCCGCATTGGTGTAGCCCACCAGGGAAATGTTAAAGGCATCGCGGCGATCACGCTGGCGGCGCTGCGTCTGGCGTTGGCGTTTGACCTTCTGCAACCGCTCCTTGATGCGTTTGATGTTGTCACCAATCATGCGGCGGTCGAGCTCAATTTGGGTTTCACCCGGCCCACCACGCATACCAATGCCACCACTTTGGCGTTCCAAGTGCGACCAACGCCGCACCAGGCGGGTACTGAGGTATTGCAGACGTGCCAATTCCACCTGCAGCTTGCCTTCATGGCTGCGCGCGCGTTGACCAAATATTTCGAGGATCAACAGGGTTCGGTCATTGACTGGCAGTTCCAGATGGCGCTCCAGATTGCGCTGCTGTGCCGGGCTGAGACTCTGATCAAACAAAATCTCTTGCGCACCCAGTTGCAAAGCCAGTGCTTTGATTTCGTCGGCCTTGCCACTGCCAATGAACAGGGCTGCATCGGGCGCACGGCGCTTACACGTGAGGTGCGCAACCGGACGCAAACCAGCCGTCTGAGCCAGCAAGCCCAGCTCTTCTAGTTGGTCGTCAAAGTGGGGAAGTCCGAAGTCAACTCCTACCAGCAAGGTAGGAGCGCCCTGGGGTTCAGCTTGCTGCAGCTTGGTCACCCTCGCCTGCAGCAAAATTCACAGCACGACCCGGCACAATGGTTGAAATGGCGTGCTTGTAGACCATTTGTGTGACGGTGTTGCGCAGCAGCACAACGTATTGGTCGAACGATTCAATCTGACCTTGCAGCTTGATCCCATTGACCAGATAAATAGACACCGGCACATGTTCCCGACGCAGCGTGTTCAGGAACGGATCTTGTAAAAGTTGGCCTTTGTTACTCACGATATTCTCCGTGTTCTGGAAATTTAAGAAGGGGAAACGATAACACAGCGCACCGCAAATTCAGCTGGCTGCCTGCCGAATTCCACAATAAAGTTGAGCCGATCCGGCGGCATCAAGCTGTTTTATCTGCAAAGGGATTCTCGGAAGTCTTGAATTCAATGCGAAGCGGTGTTCCTACCAAATCAAATTCCTTGCGAAAACGCCCTTCAAGAAAACGTTTGTACGCCTCTGTGACATGGTCAAGTGAATTGCCGTGAATCACGATCACGGGCGGGTTCATGCCGCCTTGATGGGCATAACGTAATTTGGGACGGTACATGCCGGCGCGCTTGGGGCTTTGAAACTGTACCGCTTCCAGCAACAACCGCGTCAACACGGGTGTTGACATTTTGCAGTTAGCAGCCTTGTAAGCCTGGGAAATAGAAGCCCACAATGGCCCCAAACCTTGACGTTTTTGCGCCGAGATCAGATGCATGTTGGCAAATTTTAAAAACGGCAAACGGGTTTCAATGGAACGTTTAACCAACTCGCGTTGGTACTCATCCACCGCATCCCATTTGTTGATCGCCAGCACCACGGCACGACCATTTTCCAGGATGTAGCCCGCAATATGGGCATCTTGATCGGTCACACCTTGGGTGGCATCAATCAGCAACAACACCACATGCGCCGATTCAATGGCTTGCAAGGTTTTAACAACCGAAAATTTTTCGATTGCCTCAAACACTTGGCCACGACGGCGCAGTCCTGCCGTATCAATCAATTCAAATTTTTGACCGTTGCGCTCAAATGGAACCGATATGGCATCGCGCGTGGTGCCGGGCAAATCAAATGCCACCAACCGTTCTTCACCCAGCCACACATTGATCAAGGTGGATTTGCCTACATTGGGACGCCCAGCAACCGCCAGCCGGATGACACCAGGTTGGGATTCTTCAGCATCCTCTTCATCACTCAAGTTCAGGGGCGCAAACGCCATGTCAATCAAGGAGCGAATGCCCTGTCCATGTGCCGCAGATACCGGATGGACTTCCCCCAGACCCAATTCGTAAAACTCGACCAGTTGCACACCTTCAAGCATGCCTTCGGCCTTGTTTGCAACCAGCACGCAGGGCTTGCCCAAACGTCGCAGGTACTTCGCAATATCATGATCCTGCGCAGACACCCCGGCGCGTGCATCCACCACAAAAATGACCACATCCGACTCGGCCACGGCTTGGCGCGTTTGCTTGGCCATTTCTTTGTAAATGCCGGATGTTGCATCCGGCTCAAAGCCACCGGTGTCAATCACGATGTATTCATGTTTGCCCTGCTTGCCATTGCCGTAATGGCGGTCACGGGTCAAGCCAGCAAAGTCAGCCACGATGGCATCACGCGACTTGGTTAACCGATTGAACAGCGTCGACTTTCCGACGTTGGGACGGCCTACCAGAGCCAAAACAGGTTTCATCAGATGTGATCCAGCGTTAAATAAAAAAAGGCGGCATTA
>JBGSRY010000546.1:0-1506 GCA_041737325.1 Rhodoferax sp.
TATCTGCCTTTGTTTTGCGATTGATCAGTTGCAGTATGCCGATTGTCTCGCCTTCTCTGTTTTGCATCGGTAAAACCATTACCGAGCAAGTGCGGTAAATCAGGTGCATCCGATGCCAGTTAGAAGGGGCGAGCCGCAGCCACCCGCCAGCCACCCTTTTACAATCGGCTCATGTTAGCCAAACGCATCATCCCCTGCCTTGACGTGACCGGTGGTCGCGTCGTCAAAGGCGTTAATTTTGTTGAACTTCGCGATGCCGGTGACCCGGTTGAAATTGCCGCACGCTACAACGAGCAAGGGGCCGATGAGCTCACTTTTCTGGACATCACCGCCACCAGCGACGGCCGTGATCTGATTCTGCACATCATTGAAGCCGTGGCCAGCCAGGTGTTCATTCCGCTCACGGTGGGGGGTGGGGTGCGCACCGTGGACGACGTGCGCCGCTTGCTCAATGCCGGGGCCGACAAGACCAGCTTCAACTCGGCCGCTATCGCTAACCCGCAGGTGATTCGTGACGCATCAGGGAAATACGGGGCGCAGTGCATTGTGGTGGCGATTGATGCCAAACGCCGCTGCGGCGCTGATCTTGAACGCCTGGACGCACAAGGCCAGCCGCTGGGCGCAGGCTGGGACGTGTACAGCCATGGCGGGCGCAAGAACACCGGCCTGGATGCGGTAACCTGGGCGCGGCAGATGGCCGACTTTGGCGCGGGTGAAATCTTGCTCACCAGCATGGACCGTGATGGCACCAAGGCCGGGTTCGATCTAGAACTGACCCGCGCGGTGAGCGATGCCATCAGCGTGCCGGTGATTGCCTCTGGCGGCGTGGGTAACTTGGATCACCTGGCCGATGGCATCCAACTGGGCCGGGCCGACGCGGTGCTGGCCGCCAGCATCTTTCACTACGGTGAGTTCACGGTGGCCCAGGCCAAGGCACGCATGGCGGCGCGTGGAATCCCCGTAAGGGTTTGAGAATATATAAGAGTTTTTGGCTTCTAGCCCTTATATAATAAGGGCTAGAAGCTACTAATATTGTAGCAATTTGAAATCGCCGAACATGCTTTCATGAACTATCTCGACACGATCAAATGGGATGCGCAAGGCCTGGTGCCAGCCATTGCCCAAGAGCAGGGCAGCAATGATGTGCTGATGATGGCCTGGATGAACCGCGAGGCGTTGCAAAAAACCGCCGAGTTGGGGCGGGCGGTGTATTTCAGCCGCTCACGCAACAAACTGTGGTTCAAGGGCGAAGAATCCGGCCATATTCAACAGGTGCACGAAATCCGCATCGACTGCGATGCCGATGTGGTGCTGCTCAAGGTCACGCAACTTGGCCACACGCCGGGTCTGGCTTGTCATACGGGTCGGCACAGTTGTTTCTTTCGGGTGTATGACAATGGCGGCTGGAAGACTGTTGACCCGGTCTTGAAAGACCCACAAGCCATTTATAAAAGCTGATGCACACTGAAACCCATTCTGCCGATGTCTTGGCCAGCCTGGCGGCCG
>JBGSRY010000561.1:0-4303 GCA_041737325.1 Rhodoferax sp.
CCATCTTTCACCGTGCCGCCCGAGCCGCAAGCGGTTTTGAGCTGTTTGCCCAAGGCGGCCAGGGCCGCAGCGTCCAGCGCCAGGCCTTTGACCAGCGTGACCCCTTTGCCGGCGCGGCCCTTGGTCTCGCGCGACACGCGCACCACGCCGTCGCCCACTGGGTGCGGCGCAGCCGCCTGGCACTGACAAGCGGCTACCGGTTGACGGCAGTCGGGGCACATGCGACCGGCCTCTGTGCTGTAGACCAAGCCGCTGCTGAGCAGTTTTGATTTCATGGGGTTGCCTGCAATTTACTACCAAATTTATAGCTGCTTACGCTTGTTATTCAAGGGCTATGTGCCAAAATGATGCACAAGTATAGATAAAGGAATTCGCCATGTCCCGTCCCAGCGTCTGGGCTCCCAAGGTGCTCGCCCTGATCAAGGGCGGCAACAGCACCGCTGCCATTGCGCAGATCAAGGTTGCGCCCACGGTGAAAGACTTGCAGGATTTGCGCAAGCTGCTCACTACGGCCAAGTTATTGCCAGCGCACCCCAATGTGGATGCAGCCACCACCGACATGATTGCCGCGTTGTCCGCACCAAGGCTGCACCGATCGCCCTGAGGTGACGTTTGGATTAACGTTGGCGATGACCCGCGCCCGTCGGGTCGATCAACCAGTTAAACCGAAGCGTCACGGAATGCCCTCAAGACGGTGTTAATGCGGGTTTGGTAGCCAGACCCCTGCGCCTTAAACCACTCAAGAACGTCCTGATCGACTCGAAGTGAAATGGATGCTTTGGAAGGTAACGGCGCAAGCCCATGGCGAACAAGTCCGCGAACAATATGTTCAACGGACGCTTGTGGATGGGCGCGTGTCGGATTCGGAGCCACATCAGATTTGAGTTGAGTCCAGTCAGTTTTGGATTGCATCGAAGTAGATTTGCGACTCGCGCTTTGTGGCTTTTCGAAACGAGATGATGCGGATTTCATATTCACTCTCCGTGTGTACGACAGAAACAGGCATTCCAGCGAGCAAACCCAGCGTGACAAAACGCTGTTCGCCGTAGGAAAAACGGTCATCTTCAAATGTGTAGGTCAACCCCTCAAACACGCTTTGAGCATCTACAAAATCAAGCCCGTGTCCCTTGATGTTTGTCGTTCGCTTTGCTTCAGACCAAGTAAATTCCATGTACCGATTGTATATACGAAGTGTAATGGCTGCACTGTGCAAGAGTTTCTGGGCCACTCTGACGTTTCCAATACCATGATTTACACGCATGTGCTCAAGGTGGCCGCTGGCGGCACGGCCAGCCCGTTGGATGCGCTGAGTAGTCTTGTGTCATGAATGTCGGCGCTGCAATACCGAAGCACCGTTCACTCCACAGCAGACACGCACATCCACCGTGCCGCAATCGCTCTCAAACGGTCACGATGGGTTTCAAGGCAGCAAGTCCAGCGCACGCATGTAAGCCGGCTGCACCATCAGGTCATCCCAAGCCGTGACCGTGCTGCTGGGCAACAGGGCGCGGCGGCGCGCTTCGCTGGCATCCAGGGCTTGCCACTGGCCTTTGAGCTGGGCTTCGGTCAAGCCGTTGATCAGTGCATCCACCCCGGCTCCGTCACCCAGCGACTGGTTGCACAGCAGCACCATATCGCAACCCGCATTCAAAGCCGCCACGGCGGCCTGTGTGGTGCTGACCGCTTGCCCGTCGATGACACGCGCACCGGCCATGGACAAGTCGTCGCTGAACACCGCGCCAGTAAAACGCAACTGGCAGCGCAGGATGTCAATCAGCCACCGATGCGAAAACCCGGCCGGGCGCGCATCCACTTTGGGGTAAACCACATGCGCGGGCATGACGCTGGCCAGCGTGCCGCCCAGCCATTCGTAGGGCTTGACATCGTCCGCCAAGATGGCTTTGAGGCTGCGCTTGTCAACCGGCGTGTCAGTGTGCGAATCGGCAGCCACAAAGCCGTGCCCGGGAAAATGTTTGCCGCAGTTGGCCATGCCGCTCAACTGCAGGCCGTGCATCAGGCTCTTGGCCAGCAGGCTGACCACGCGCGGGTCACGCGCAAAGGCCCGGTCGCCGATGACGCTACTTTCACCAAAATCAAGGTCCAGCACCGGGGTAAAGCTCAGGTCTACACCACAGGCACGCAGTTCGGCCCCCAGCACGTAACCGCAGGCACTGGCCGCGGCCGTGGCGCGCATGGCCCCGCTGCCTGCGCCTGTTTTGCCGTCCTGCAACCACAACTCGCCCAGCGCCCGCATCGGCGGCAGGTGGGTAAAGCCGTCGGTCTTGAAGCGTTGCACGCGCCCGCCCTCGTGGTCGACACAAATCAGCAGGTCAGCGCGCAGCTTTTTGATGCTGCGGCACAGGGCGCTGAGTTGGGCGCGGTCAGAGAAGTTGCGGGCAAACAGAATCAGCCCGCCCACCAACGGGTGCTGCAGGCGGCGGCGGTCGGCTTGGCTCAGTGCAGTACCGGCAATGTCAATGATCAGGGGGGCATGAAAGGTCATGATGGGTTACCTTATTGACTACAAAATAAATAGCTTGTTACGCTTGTAATACAAGGGCTAGAGGCCAATTTTCTATAAAGTTTCTACCACACAAAAACTGGCCGCGTAGTCGCTCTCGTCAGTCAGGCTAAGGTGTGCCTGCAACGATTTGGATTCAAACCAGGTTTTCAGTTCGCCGTGCAGCACCACCGTCGGCTGGCCGCTGGGCAGGTGGCCCACTTCACAGGCACGCCAAGTCATGGGCAGGCGCAGCCCCAGACCAATGGCTTTGCTGAACGCTTCTTTGGCGGAAAAACGCGTGGCCAGGTAGCGCACACCGCGCTCAGACCAGCGCTGGCTGCGTGCGTGCCAGGTGACCAGCTCCGCGTCGCTCAGGATTTTTTGTGCAAAGCGCTCACCGTGGCGCGCCAGGCTGGCCTGGATGCGACGCACGTCGCAAATGTCGGTGCCAATGCCGTAGATCATGCTCGGTTAGGGTTAGCCCGTGGCCAGTGAGCCGTCGGCCAGCCGCTGCCCCAGCAGCAGGCAGCGCTGGTAGGCCTGCACCGTGGCGCTGTAGCCCTGTTCCAGGGCATCGGCAATCAGCGCGTGGCCAATTGACACCTCACTGATGCCGGGGACATGGGCCACAAAAGCGGTCAGGTTGTCCAGGTTCAGGTCATGCCCGGCATTGACTTGCAAGCCTGCGTCCAGCGCGGCTTGTGCCGCAGCCGCAAAACGCGCAAGTTGCTCAGCTTGATCAGGTGTGCCCCAGGCGGCCGCAAAAGGCTCGGTGTAGAGCTCGACTCGGTCTGCGCCCACGGCTTTGACAGCAGCCATGGGCTCAATTTCTGCATCCATGAACAGACTCACACGCAAGCCCCAGGAATGGGCTTGATCGATCAGCGGCTTGAGAACTGCGGCATCTTCTGGAAAACGCCAGCCGTGGTCGCTGGTGAACTGGCCTTGCGTGTCAGGCACAAAAGTCACCTGATGCACCGGCAATTTGGCCGCCACCAGCTGGCCTACCACGTCCATCAGGTTGTGCAGGGGGTTGCCTTCAATGTTGAATTCGCGCCCCGGCCAGTCTTGCAGCAGCGTGGCCAGCTCGGGCACGTCAGTGGCGCGGATGTGGCGCTCATCTGGGCGCGGGTGCACCGTGATCCCATTGGCCCCGGCCTGCAAGCACAGCGTGGCGGCGCGGGTGACGCTGGGAATGCCCAGGTGCCGGGTGTTGCGCACCAGGGCGACTTTGTTCAGGTTCACCGACAGCGCGGTGAGGCAGTGGGTGGGATAAGTCATGGTGCAAGGTCTCCTGTGGGGTGCGCGGCATCATTTGGTCGGGGCAAGGTCAACCCAGGCTTTGCACATCCAGCATCATTTGCCGGGTGCGCAAATTGGGCACACCGCAATGGTAATTGAGCAGCGTGCGCAGTTGCGGTTTCAAGGCGCTGGCCACCTCGGCGCAGGCGCGCAGCACGGCGGTAAAAACCAGCCGTTCACCCAGCACCCGCTGCAGAGCGGTCCACTGTGCCCCGCTGAGGCTGGTGCGGTCAGCGGCGTTGGCTTGGCGCAGGCCGCCTTCAGGCACCAGGCTGTAGCGTTCGTCAGGGTGCAGCGGCAACAGGGTCATGGTTTGGGCATCAAGCTGGGGCAGCAGGCCGATCTCGCGCAGCAGCAACAGTTCAAAGGCACGCAGGGCGGCCTCAAGCACCTCACCATGCTCGCTGGCAATGACTTGCACCACGTTGGCATACACGTCAAACAGTTGCGGGTGCGGGTCTTCACGTGCCAGCAACAGCAGCAGCAGTTCATTGAGGT
>JBGSRY010000583.1:0-1720 GCA_041737325.1 Rhodoferax sp.
GCGGGCCCGTGGGCTGCGCCAGGCAGCGGGCTTGCTGCTGGCGCTGGTGTTGTTGTTGACCCTGGCAGGGGTGTTGCCGATGCCTGCCGGGCGCAGCACAGGGATGCTCAGCGTCACGCTGCTGCAAGGCAACATTGCCCAGGAAGAAAAATTTGATGCTGGCAGCGGTGTGCCCAAGGCGCTGCGCTGGTACGGTGCGCAGCTCAATGCCAACCGCAGCGCACTCATCATCACGCCAGAGACGGCGCTGGCACTGCTGCCCGAGCAACTGCCTGAGGGTTATTGGGCCGCGCTGCAACAGCGTTTTTCAAACGGTGACCAGGCCGCCCTGGTGGGGCTGCCGCTGGGCAGTTATGCGCAGGGGTACACCAATTCTGTGGTCGGACTCAAGCCCGGACAGGCCGCACCGTGGCGCTATGACAAACACCACCTGGTACCGTTTGGCGAGTTCATCCCACCGCTGGCACGCTGGTTCACCAACCTGATGCAGATTCCGCTGGGCGACTTCAGCCGGGGCGCGTTGCCGCAGCCGACCTTTGACTGGCAAGGCCAGCGCCTGGCCACGTCCATTTGTTATGAAAACCTGTTTGGCGAAGAGCTGGCGGCCTCTTTTGTCGATGCCGCAAAGGCCCCCACGATGCTGGTGAACATCAGCAACCTGGGTTGGTTTGGCGAGCGCCTGGCGATGGATCAGCACCTGCAGATTGCGCGGCTGCGCGCACTCGAATTGAGCCGCCCCTTTTTGCTGGCCACCAACACCAGGCGCACGGCGGTGCTGGATCATCAGGGTCAAGTCCAGGCGGCGTTGCCCAACCATGTTGCGCAGGCGTTGACCGCGCAAATCCAGGGGCGCTCTGGCATCACACCCTATGCCTGGTGGGCCTCGCGCTGGGGGCAGTGGCCGCTGGTCGGGTTGGCTTTGCTGGTGGTGTTTGGTTTTTGGTTGGGGCGCAAGGCCTGATGCATCACAGTCGAATGCACGAACTACTGAATTCAAACTCCCGTTTTTCCACTCTATCCCCCCCGCCTTGCTGCCAAAATTTCAAGCAAGATTCGGGCTGCTGCGTGTCAGGCGAGTAACGAAGACCAGCAGCGCCTGAGTAAAAAACAGGGCGGTCGAAACGATCAGGCACATGACCTCGCCGTAATAGGCACCAAGGCCTGCACCGATCAGTGCACCGAAGGGCCGTGCGCCCCAGTTGGCGGTCATATACATGGCCGACACGCAGCCGACCATATGACTGGGCGTGATCAGTTGGCGCAGCGTGCTCGAGGTGATGACCCAGATCACAGGGCCGAAGCCGAATAGGAAGAAGCCAAACGCCGGCAGAGCGGCTGAGCCGAACTGCAAGTTGATAAGAATCAGGCCCGAGGCCAGGCACGAGATGACCGGGCCGAAGGCCAGCGACATTCCGAAGCCGAGCATTTTGATGATCCGCTGAGAGAAGAGCGACCCCACAAAAAGACCAATCCCCATGCAGCCTAGCGCATACCCGACGGTCTCAGCCGAGAAGCCCCAGGTCTTTAGCGCAAGCGGTATGAACGCCGCTTGCAACACGAACCAGCCACAATTCCAGACGAAAGCAACCAGCATGATCGTGGACAACTGGGCGTTGCGGAAAACGAAGTTGGCCCCGTTGGTGATGTCGCGCAGCGGACTTTTATTTGGATCGGTGGGTTCATCATGTACCATAATAATGATCTCGACTGCATATCTTGC
>JBGSRY010000518.1:0-5852 GCA_041737325.1 Rhodoferax sp.
CTGCCCCAGTTCAGAAAGTTTGCGATAATCGCGGGTTGCCCTGATTGTGTCTGGGGCTCAGAGAAGAGATTACTATGAAACGCACTTACCAACCCTCCAAAATCCGCCGCGCCCGTACCCATGGCTTTCTGGTTCGCATGAAAACCCGTGGTGGTCGTGCTGTGATCAACGCGCGCCGAGCCAAAGGCCGCAAGCGCCTGGCGGTCTGAGTTCGCGGTGCACGCAAAGCCGCTCGTCTGACCTGTTCCGCGAAGGCTTGATGTTTTGCAGCGCCTCAAAAATCGGCCCCAGTTTCAGGCTGTGCTGGCGGGGGTGACCTTGTCGCGCACGCCCCATTTCGCCCTGCACCGGGTTGCACTGGATGCGACGACCGACGTGCCGTCTGGCAAACCCTTGTTTGCCCTGCAGGACGTCTGGATGGGGGCGATGGTGCCCAAGCGCTGGGCCAAGCGTGCCGTCACGCGCAACACCATCAAGCGGCAGATTTATGCCTTGAGCCAAGATTTTGCGGCGGCCTTGCAACCCGCAGCCCATGTGGTGCGCCTGCGAACCGGGTTTGACAAAACACGCTTTGTCAGCGCTGCCTCGGTGCAGCTCAAGGCGGCGGTGCGGGCCGAGTTGCAGCAACTGTTTGCAGCGGGGTGCGCCCAGCCGGCGCGGGAGACGGTGGCATGAAACACGGCTTGATGATGCTGGTCAAGGCGTACCGCTTGTTGCTCAGCCCCTGGCTGGGTTCGTCGTGTCGTTTCGAGCCCACCTGCTCGGCTTATGCGTTGCAGGCGCTGGATCGTTTTGGGGCTGCCAAAGGCAGCTATTTGACCTTGGCCCGGCTGGGACGTTGTCACCCCTGGTGCCAGGGCGGGCTTGACCCTGTGCCTGACCGGGTGGCTGTAGCCCCGCGCGGGGTGTTTACCCGTTTGATTTTCTCTTCCACTGATAAGAAGTCCTCATGAACGATATCCGTCGCACCATTTTGTGGGTGATTTTTGGTTTTTCCCTGGTCATGCTATGGGACCAATGGCAGGTTTTCAACGGGCGCAAACCCACCTTTTTCCCGGGTGCAGTTCCCACTGCGTCTCAGACTGCCAAGCCGACGGCCGCAGCCAGTGCCGCAGGTGGCGTGCCGACTGCTACTACTTCTGTAGCTGGAACTGCAATGATTGCAGGGGCTACAGCCTCAAATAGCTTGCAAGCTCAGGTGCCCGCCGTGGCCCATGAAAAGGTGCTGGTGCAAACCGATGTGTTCAAACTGACCTTTGACACCGAAGGCGGCTCCCTGGTGCAGGTCGAGTTGCTCAAGCACGCCGATATGGCCGACAAGAGCCGCAATTTTGTGCTGCTCGATGACAGCAAGGACCGGGTGTACCTGGCCCAGTCCGGCCTGATTTCCAGCACGGCAGGGGTGGCCTTGCCCACACACAAGTCGGTGATGACCTTGATGCCGGGTGAGCGCACCTTGGCCGAAGGCAGCCAAAACCTTGAATTGCGTTTTGAATCTGCTGACGTGGGCGGTGTCAAGCTGGCCAAGACCTATACCTTGACCCGTGGCAGCTACGCCATTGCGGTCAAGCACGAGGTCATCAACACCGGTGTCGCAGCGGTGGCTCCGCAGCTTTACCTGCAGCTGGTGCGTGACGGCAACAAGCCGGTGGGTGAATCGTCGTTTTATTCCACCTTCACCGGCCCGGCGATTTACACCGAAGCCAAAAAGTACCAAAAAGTGGAATTTGCCGACATCGAAAAAGGCAAGGTTGACATTGAAAAAACCGCTACCAATGGCTACGTGGCCATGGTGCAGCACTACTTTGCCAGCGCCTGGCTGCTGGGTGACGGCATCAAGCGCGACTTGTTCATGCGCAAGGTGGACAACAACCTGTATTCAGTCGGCATGATCACGCCTCTGGAGTCCATTGCCCCAGGTGCACGCAAAACCGTACAAACCCAGCTTTTTACCGGGCCACAAGAAGAAAATATGCTGGCTGCACTGGCCCCTGGGCTGGAACTGGTCAAAGACTACGGCTGGTTGACCATGCTGGCCAAGCCTTTGTACTGGTTGTTGGATCAATTGCACAAGCTCATCAGCAACTGGGGTTGGTCGATTGTGGCGCTAGTGTTGCTGCTCAAGGTGGCGTTCTACTGGCTCAACGCCAAAGCCTACGCCAGCATGGCCAAGATGAAGGCCGTGCACCCGCGCATCACCGAGATGCGCGAGCGCCTCAAAGACAACCCGCAGCAAATGCAGCAAGAGATGATGCGCATCTACCGCGAGGAAAAAGTCAACCCCATGGGTGGCTGCTTCCCGATCATGATCCAGATTCCGGTGTTCATTGCCCTGTATTGGGTGCTGCTGGCCAGCGTGGAAATGCGCAACACACCGTGGATCGGCTGGATTCATGACTTGTCCTCGCCCGACCCGTTCTACATTTTGCCGATTGTCATGACCCTGACGACGGTGCTGCAAACCTCGCTCAACCCGGCACCGCCTGACCCGATGCAGGCCAAGATGATGTGGTTCATGCCGCTGGCATTCAGCGTGATGTTCTTCTTCTTCCCGGCTGGCTTGGTGCTGTACTGGATCACCAACAACGTGTTGTCGATCGCTCAGCAGTGGGTCATCAACACCCGCATGGGCGTGCCGCCCAAGTTCCACCTGCCGAAATTCTGAGACCTTGTGGGACAGACCAAAGCTACACGCAGTGAGCGTGCTCTGTCCCCAGCACTTCGTCGGTTAGGGCAAACGTGACCCTGCCGCGCCATCAGGATCCGATTGTGGCGATTGCCACCGCACCTGGCAGAGGTGCGGTTGGCATCATCAGGCTCAGCGGGCGTTCTTTGTCAGCCATCAGCCAGGCCCTGTGCGCGCGCACCTTGAGCCCCCGGCAAGCCACCTACACCCCATTTCTGGATGCGGATGGGCGACCGATCGACCAAGGGCTGGCCATCTACTTTGCTGCGCCCCATTCGTTCACTGGCGAAGATGTGCTGGAACTGCAAGCCCATGGCGGGCCGGTGGTGTTGCAGTTGTTGCTGGCGCGCTGTCTGGAGCTGGCGGCGCAGCCGGGTCATGATGGTGTGGCCCTGCTGCCGCATCTGCGACTGGCACAGCCGGGTGAGTTTTCTGAACGCGCCTTTCTCAACCACAAGATCGATCTGGCGCAGGCCGAGGCCATCGCCGATTTGATTGATGCCTCCACGGCGGCCGCAGCACGCAGCGCCACCCGTTCGCTGTCAGGGGCGTTTTCGCAGCACATTCACCAGTTGCGTGAGGCCTTGATTCACTTGCGGATGTTGGTAGAGGCCACGCTCGACTTCCCTGAAGAAGACACGGACTTTTTGCGCCAGGCCGATGCCCGAGGTCAGTTAACCCGGCTGCAGCAGTCGGTGGCGGGGGTGTTGGGGCGTGCCACGCAGGGTGCCTTGTTGCGTGAAGGCATCAAGGTGGTGCTGGCCGGTCAGCCCAATGCGGGCAAGTCGTCCCTGCTCAATGCCTTGGCCGGCGCTGAATTGGCCATCGTGACCGCCGTGCCCGGTACTACGCGCGACAAAATCCAGCAAACGATTCAGATCGAAGGCGTGCCGGTGCATGTGATCGACACCGCCGGTTTGCGCGACAGCGCAGACGAGGTCGAGCAAATCGGCATTGCGCGCACCTGGGATGCCATTGAGCAAGCAGATGCGGTGTTGTTTCTGCACGATCTGACGCGCTCAAATACTCCTGAATACATAGCAGATGATGAAGCAATATCAAGGGCTATGTGCCAAAAATTATCACAAAAAGTGCCGGTGATCGAGGTCTGGAACAAAGCCGATGCAGCGCCAGCCGCCCAGGTGTCTGGCGGGCTGATGTTGTCGGCAAAAACCGGCATCGGTCTGGAAGCCTTGCGCCAACGACTGTTGGCTGTGGCGGGCTGGCAAGCCGTGCCAGAGGGCGTGTTCACGGCGCGTGCGCGCCATGTGCAAGCCTTGCAGACGGTACAAGTGCACTTGTTGCAGGCGCAGGCACAGCTGGATGCGCCCAGCCAGGCGCTGGATTTGCTGGCCGAAGAGTTGCGGCTGGCGCAGAACAATTTGAATCAAATCACTGGCGAATTTTCGTCAGATGACTTGCTTGGAGTGATATTCTCCAGCTTTTGCATTGGCAAGTAGTTTGATTGCCCATGTAACCGGAAGGTAAAACATGTCCCTTTTTGATTGGTTGTTACCAAGATCCAAGTCGGTAAACCCTTTGGAATCTTCCAACCCTGGCGGGTTTACACCCAGCCCGCCGTTGATGGGGCGTGCGCCGGTGGTGGACACTGATTTAAAAGCCCGCCGCCAAGAGCGCCGTGAACGCCTTTACTCGGTGGTGCGTGAGGCCATGTTGCGCAGCGAAGTGCTGGCATCACGCTACAAGTTCAAAGTGTTGTCGTTGGACACCCATGGCCGACAGTTTTTGATCATGGTTGACCTGATGGATGCCAGCGCAGTGGCACCCGACCGATTCGCTTCGATTGAACAATTGATCATTGGCAACGCAGCCCAGCAGCACGGTATTTATGTCAAGTCGGTTTATTGGCGGGCCACTGAAGCCCTGGTGCTGGCACCGCCTGCAAAGGCTGCGGCTCCGGCCCCTGCAGTGGCAACTCCAGCCGCTATACCTACACCCGCAGTGGTCGCCCCCGCACCGTTGCCTGCTGCGCCGGTTGTGGCCCGCAAACCGACGTTTGATCCCATTGATCAAGCCGAAGTGTTGGCGTTCAAAAAAGCCATTGGAGCCATTCCCAGCACACCTGCTGCCAAGACACAGGGGCAAGTGCACACCTCGGGTTCGCGCCACGTTCTGACCGGGTTTGAAGACACCCAGATACTTGACACCTCAGATGATCAGGCGTCACCGCTGAGCCGTACGCAATTTGGTGAATTGCTGTAGTCCAACGGGTCGCTTCAGTGGCCGGAAAAATCAACCAGTGTGAACAACGGCAAGCCGCTGGCGCGGATTTTGTCTGAGCCGCCGAGCTCGGGCAAGTCCACAATGGCCGCACCTTCCATCACCTGCGCGCCCAGTTTTTCAAGCAGTTTTTTGCCTGCCATCATGGTGCCACCCGTGGCAATCAAATCATCAATCAGCAGCACCCGGTCGCCGGGTTTGACGGCATCGGTGTGCAACTCCACGGTGGCGCTGCCGTATTCCAGTTCGTAGGTTTCTTCAACGGTGGTGAAAGGCAGCTTGCCTTTCTTGCGAATTGGCACAAACCCGACCCCCAGTTCATAAGCCACCACCGAACCCAGAATGAAGCCGCGTGCATCAAGCCCGGCAACCACGCTGGGACGCAGCGCCGCGTCCATGTAGCGGTGTACAAAAGCATCAATCAGCACCCGGAATACTTTGGCATCTTGCAGCAGGGGCGTGATGTCGCGAAACTGCACCCCTGGCGCGGGCCAGTCGAGCACGGTACGAATATGGCTGCGCAGGTAGTGGTTCACGCTGAGGCTTTGCATACTTCACCCAAAGAAAAATCAACAACAGGGATTGTGCCTTGGCAGCGCGCAAAGCCAGTCGGGTTTAAAACGGACCCTTGATCAAACGCAACTCAGCCAACAGAAGCTGGTCGGCCAGTCCGGAAAGCACCAGCATGTCGCCTTCCATCAACACCAAATCATCGGACAAGGCCATCACCTGTCCGGAGCTGCGTCGCAGGCTGACCAGCCGCACTTGCAAGGCTGGCAGCATCAATTCTGGCAGGCTGTGTCCAACGGCCTTTGCGCCCAGGGGCAAGGTTAAAGCGTTCAGCCGTTCCTGGTGCAACTCATCCTCTGAACCGTCGTCGGCCCCACGGAAAAAGCCGCGCAGCAATTTGTAGCGTGCGTCGCGC
>JBGSRY010000011.1:0-1914 GCA_041737325.1 Rhodoferax sp.
GGCAAAGCCATGCAAGTCCACCGCGCCGCGCTGCTGGTACACCCGTGCGGCCCAGGCAGGCTCTTGGCTTGCACTGCTTTGCGCTGCGCCGGTGGGGTTGACCCAGGCCAATGTCCAGGCGGCATCGGCGCTGAAGTGTTCGGCCAACAGCAGCGGGCGGCCTTCCAGTGTGCTGCTGGCCAGGCTCAGCCGCTCTTCTTGTTGCACCATGTCGTTGGGGCGAAAACCATAGCCCACGTCCCACGACACCACCCGCTTGCCCGCGCTGAACTGCCAGGCACCAGCGTCATGCGAGGCATACAGCTCATTGACCCAGGCCCGGCTTTGGCTGGAGTCACCTTGCTGACGGTGTTGCAACGTGACCACCGCCGCGATGCCGTGACCGGCCGTGCGCAGTTCGGTTTGCAGCGTTGAAAACCCTGTGGACACCGGCACGGGTGCTGCCAGCGTGGTGTTGGGCTGCTGGTCGTCTTGCTGCACGCGCACATGACCGCTGATGGGCAAGGGCTGCGCTTGTGCCCAGGCCACGGGGGACAAGCAGGCAACGCTCGCCAGCAGCCCGATCCACAGCCCGAACCGCCCCTGTGTCCTGCGCCAATCTGTGATTTGAACGGTGTGCACCATGGCCTACTCCAGCGGCGGGTTGCGCACCAGAAACATGGGGTTGAGCCACTCGGCGGGCACGCTGCGCTCTTTGCGGCTCAGGTAACGCACACGGGTGGTTTTGTGGTTGCTGACCTGATCTGCCAGCACCATCTCGGTGACCAGGGTGGGGGCAGCGGGCTTGTCCATGACAAAGCGGGCTTGCTTGGCCAGTTTGTCAGACAACACATACAAGTCAGCCCGCACCGGCTCAAAGTGCGTTTTGCCCAGCCACAGCTCGATACGCCGGTAGGTCACGCCTTTGGCGGTGGCGCTCAGGCTCAAGTGCCAGCAGCGGGGGGCAGCGTTGGGTGAAGCCGGTGCGGCGCTGGCTGAAGCGGCTTCGCAGGGTTCTTCACCCACCCGTTGGCCGGTGTAATCATCGGCCCAGCTCAGCGTGGCAATGTCGCCGGTGGAGGCATCCCCCAGCAGTTTTTGCATGGGGGTGATGCGCAGCGGGCGCTGGCTGGCTGGCATGAGCAGCCAGAAATCGTCGCCCAGCATCAACACCTTTTGGCCTTTTTCAGCCGGGCTTTGCATCAGCACCAAAGACTTGCGACCGGCTTGGGCAAACACCGTGTAGCGGCGTTCTTTGTCGGGCGTGCCGTCGGCGTTGATGACGTTGATCTGGGTTTCCACCTGCAAATTGGGCGCTGTCATGCGGTATTTGTCAGCTGCCTTGAGCAGGCTGCCCACGTCGGGGTCGGCGTGGGCAGCGCTGGTACTGAGCAGGGCCATAGGCAGGCAGATGGCCAGGGCAATGAGGGGTTTGAGTGGCATGGTGAGTGGCCTCAGTTGTTGCGTGTTGTGGGTCATAGGTTTCATGTATGCGCCAGCGCATCCACCACCGCCAGATTGACCGTTTTGCGTGCCACCCAGGCCGAGGCCAGCATGGTCAATAGCACCATGATCAGCATCGTGCCTGCATACAGCAGCGGGTCGATGTTCACGTTGAGCGGGTAACCCACCGAGCGCCCAGGTGGCGGCGGCATCTCAAACGGCACCAGCAACAAAACCACCGACACCACCAGGGCGATGGCCGCCCCCAGCACGCCACCCACCCCGCCCAGCACCATGCCCTCCAAAGACAAGGTGGTCAGCAGTTGTTGGGGCAGCGTGCCCAGGGCGCGCAGCGTGCCAATCTCACGGGTGCGCTCGATGATGGCCATGGACATGGCGTTGGTCACCACAAACACCACGATCACCGCAATGATCAGCCCCAGCGCGCCAAAGATGCGGTTGTACAGGTCGCGCACCGCCCGGTAAAACACC
>JBGSRY010000035.1:0-9173 GCA_041737325.1 Rhodoferax sp.
GGGCAATTGACACCCGTTGCTGTTCGCCGCCCGAGAGTTGGCTCGGCTCGGCTTGGGCGCGGTGTTGCACATCCAGCGCGGTCAGCAGCTCCAGCGCCCGCGCGCGCGACTCGGGGTTGGGTCGACCCGCCAGCATGGGCAGCAGCGCTACGTTGTCGGTCACGTCCAGAAACGGAATCAGGTACGGCGCCTGAAAGATAAACCCAATGCGGTCGCGGCGCAGCGCGCGCAAGTCGGGCACTTTCCAGCCGTTGTCGTAAATCACATCGTTGCCCAAGCGCATGCGCCCCGATGTGGGCTCGATGATCGCGCCCAGGCATTTCAGCAGCGTGCTTTTGCCCGAGCCCGAGGGGCCGACCAAGCCGACCACCTCACCCGGTGCCACCACCAGGTTGACATTTTTCAGGGCCTCAACGGCGCTGTCGCCACGGCCATAAACCTTGCGCAGGCCTTCAATGCGGATGCCGCCTGTTTCAGAAGATGTGTTGATGGGGTTCATCCAATTGCCTCGGCCGGGTCAACTTTGAGTGCCACACGAATCGAAAGCAGGCTGGCCAGGGCACAAATCAACAGCGTGGCGGCCAGACCGGTGACGGCATCGCGCGGTGTCAACAGCACGTATTTGGGGAAGATCGGTGCCCAGGCGGTGGCGGCAATCTTGCCCACCGTGAAACCAATCAGCCCCAGGCCCATGGCCTGCTGCAGGATCATGCTGGCAATGGTGGTGTTGCGCGTGCCGATGAGCTTGAGCACCGCAATTTCACGGATTTTGCCCAGCGTCATGGTGTAGATGATGAAAGCCACAATGGCCGCGCTCACCAGCGACAAGATGGCCAGAAACATGCCAATTTGCTTGGCTGCCGTGGCAATCAGCTTGGCCACCAAAATGTCTTCCATGCCCGCACGGGTATAGACCTGCACATGCTTCCAGCGGGTCAAAGACGCTGCAACTTCATCTGCCTGCCAGCCTGGCTGCAACTGCACCAGCACCGCGTTGACGTTGTGGCTGCTGGTTTGCAAGCCCTGCACCGCCTCCAGC
This sequence comes from Rhodoferax sp., assembly GCA_041737325.1. Classification (GTDB taxonomy): domain Bacteria; phylum Pseudomonadota; class Gammaproteobacteria; order Burkholderiales; family Burkholderiaceae_C; genus Rhodoferax. The sequence continues at coordinate 1,040 of JBGSRY010000035.1, forward strand.
AAGCCGGGCACGCCGGGGCGGTTAAAGGCGGGGTTGGCGGCGGTACGGGTGCGGTCGTTGACCACCGTGTCGTTGTCTTTCAAAAACTGCGCTTCTTGCGCGTCTTTCAGGGGCACAAACAGCATCGGGTCGCCACCCGAAGACACCATGCGCTGCGTCAAGCCCACCACCTGGTAGCTGTGGCGACGCACCTGAACGCTGTCGCCCAATTTCAAGCCGGTTTTGACATCGGCCACAGCCTCGTAGTGGTCGTGCGTGATCTGCCGCCCCGCCACCAGGTAGCCGGGCGCGCCGGGCTGGCCGGGTTCGATGCCGACCACCATGGTGCGCGCCTCTTCACCGCTGGGGCGACGCACTTGCATGGTGAGGTAGGTCACGTTGGCAGCCACCGCCACACCGGGCATACCGCGCACGCTGCGCACCACGTCATCCTTGATGCTGGAGGCCTCGGCGTACGGCCCTTGGGTGTCTTTTTGCACCACCCACAAATCAGATTGGCTATTGGTTAGCAGCGCTTGTGCATCATCGACCATGCCACGGTAGATGCCGGCCATGGACAGCGTCACGCCAATCAGCAGGCCCAGCCCCAGGCCGGTCAGGGCGAACTTGCCCCAGCCATGCAGAATGTCGCGTCCGGCCAGGCTGATCATTTGGCGCTACCGGGTTGGATCAACGCGTCGACCACGGCAATGCGCGCCCCGCTGCTCAGGGCTTTCTGGCTGTAAAGCACCACCTGGTCGGCAGCGGTCAGCCCTTTAAGCACCTGTACCTGCCCGTCCAGGCTGTGTACACCCAGTTGCACGGGGGCAAATTCTGGCTTGCCGCCCTGAATGCGCCAAACCCCGTTTAGCCCCTTTTGCTGCTGGATGGCGGCGTTGGGCAGCAGCAGCGTCGGCACCGTGGCGGGCAGTTGCAGCGTTACCTCGGCCATTTCGCCTACCGACACGCCGGCGGGTGGCGCGTCAAACGCCACTTGCGCAATGCGCTCTTCGGTCACGCTGTCGGCCAACAGCTCAATGCGCGCCACCGTGCCGGGGAACGTGGTTTGCGGGTGGGAGCGCAACACGATGCTGGCTTTGACACCGATGGCCAAGCCGTTGGAGCGGCCCTGATCGACCCGCATCTTGACCCACAAACTGCTTGGGTCGATCAGTCGTAACACCGGCTGCCCCGCCACCACGGTGCTGCCCGCCTCTGCATCGCGCGTGGTGACCACCGCATCAGCCGGGGCCAACAGGCGCACGTTGTCACGCTGCTGGGCCAGGGCTGCCCGCTCCGCTTTCAGACGCACGGCATCCTGACCACTGCCCGCCACATTGGCTTGTGCGGTTTGCACTGCTGCATCGGCCGATGCTTGTTCTTGCAGTTTGGCATCGAGCGCGCCCGAACTGATGAAGTTTTGTCGCGCCAGGTCCTGGTTGCGCTGGGTGTTGAGCGTGGCCAGCTTGCGCCGCGCGTTGGCATCGGCCAACTGCGCCTGGGCTGCGGCTTGTGCACTGCCAGCGCGCGCCAAGGATGCATCCAGCGCGGCCAGGCGTTGACCAAAGTCCACCGGATCCATCTCAGCCAGCAGTTGACCGGCCTTCACAAAGTCACCCACATCCACCGTCACGCGCAGCACCCGCCCAGCCACTGTGGGGCCGACCATCCAGCTGCGCCGGGGTTCCACCGTGCCGATGCCAAAAATCGAGGGCTCCAGCGTGCCCTGGCGTGGCTGTGTGAGGGTGACTTTGATCGGTGCCAGCGGCCCGGTGCGCAGCGATACATACAGCATGCCACCGACCAGCGCCACGGCCACTGCGCCCAGCGTCAGGCGGCGTTTAAGTAAAGCAGATGCATTCATGGCGTTCCTTGGTTGTCGGTTGGGCGGCGTTGCAGGCCGCGCTGGTACAGGGCAAACACCCCCGGCGCTTGGCGGGCCATGTCGGCCACGTTGCCTGAAATCAGCGCCTGCATCACCAGACCCTGTACTGCGCCAATGAATAAAACGGCGGCAGCGTCCAGATCAAAATCAGGTCCTAGCGCTTGTTCTGTCGCGGCTTGTTGCAACAAAGTTTGTAGCAACTGGCGATAGCCCTGTAGCAGAAGGCGCACGCTGGCTTTGAGCGCCGTGTCATGTGGGCTTTGCAGCTCCTGAAAGATCACCCGTGGCACGCCGGGGTGCTTCACCACAAAATCAACATGCGCCAAAAACACCGCACGCAAAGCCTCCAGCGCGGGCAACGTTGCCGTCGATGCGGCGGCCGCTTTCAGTCTGGCGGTGAGCGTGGTGCTGACCCCATCGAGCACCGCCAGCCACAGGGCTTCTTTGCTGGCAAAGTGCTTGAATACCGCGCCCTGACTGATGCCCACCGCGCGGGCCAAATCGCCGGTGGTGATCTCGGCCGGGCTGCGCTGGGCCGCCAATGCCAACGCGGCAGCGACCAAACCAGCCTGGCGGATTTCGGTGGCTTGTTTAGCCGGTTTGCTAATGACATCCATGAATTGTGAAGTAATTGCCTAATTACTTTCATTGTAGGAGCCGAAGTGTGTCAGTGGGGGAGCGTGCCAGTAAACGGCTTGTAAAGCCAAGTCCTATGCTCCCTTGGTGCACAGTTAAACAAATTTTTATAGCGGTTAGCCCTTGTATTACAAGGGCTACAGGCTATTTTGATCGAAGATGTGAATGCCGGTGCTGGCTGTCGGGAAAGTGGGCGTGGCTGTGTGTCAGGGGTGCATGCGTGTGCGCGTGGCGGTGCGGCTCGGTGCCGTCCCAGGCCAAGTCATGCAGGTGCTGGTGGTGGCTGTCGTGCCGGTGCGTGTGGTTGTGGGTCTGCGCGGCGTGGGTGTGCAGATGGATGTGGCGTTCGCTCAGGTGCAGCGCCACCCCGGCGGCCATCAGCACGGCGGCGGACCAAAAGCCGCTGCCCACAGGCTCACCCAGCCACAGCATGGCAATGGCCGCGCCGACAAACGGTGCGGTTGAAAAATAGGCCCCGGTGCGTGCTGTGCCCAAACCCCGCAGCGCCAGCACAAACAGCACCAGACTCAAGCCAAAGCCCAGAAACCCGACCAGCAGAATCACCGCCAGTGGCAACCATCCCGTCGGCAGTGTCGCCCCCAGTACCCAGCCCAAGGCGCAGTTGACCGCACCGGCGATCAGGCCTTTGCTCAGCGCAATAAACAGCGCGTCATTGCCCGCCACTTTGCGCGTCAGGTTGTTGTCGATGGCCCAAGCCAGGCAGGCACCGGCCACGGCCACTGGCCCTAGCCAGTCGGTCACCATCACCGAATCGTTGGGCCAGACCAGCACCACACTGCCCGCCACGATCAGCACCATGCCCAGCATGATGCGTCGATCAGTAGCCTCCCGAAACACCAGCCAGGCCAGCAACGCCGTCAGCACCGACTCCAGATTGAGCAACAAGGACGCGCTGGAAGCGCTGCTGTGCGCCAGGCCCAGCATCAGCAGCACCGGTCCGGCCACGCCGCCAAAACCAATGGCACCCAACAGCCACGGCCATTCCTGACGCTGCACGCCGCTGGGCTGCCAGCCCTGGTCGCGCAGCAAGCGCACCAGCGCCAGACCCAGCCCACTGCCCAGGTACAACAAACCGGCCAGCATGAAGGGCGAGTTGGGCAGACCGTGCTCAGTCAACAGTTTGGCCAGCGGTGTACTGGCACCAAACAGCAGGGCCGCGCCCAGGGCGTACAGGGTGGCTTGGGGCAATCGTTTCATGCGTGCATTGTGCGGTAGGAGCTATTGACGCGCAGACTCAAACGCTGGCCTGAATGCGGCCAGCTCGCGCGTCCCCAGGCCAACTTGCGCCGTCACGGCCACGTCCTTCCAGCGCTTGACGGCATCCCGCACCTCGGCCAGAACGGCTTGAGCTTCAGCGCTTGGCAGGCCAAAGCGCGCGGCTTGCCCCAACAACTGCTGCATCGACGTGATCGGGCCGGTGTCTTCGCTCAGCCATGTCTTGGACTCAGAGTCCTTGTCTGGAAAGGGGTTCAGGTCAAAAGCTGGGGCCAGATGCCATTGGTTTTGGCCGCTGTACAGAAAGCCGATGTTCTGCAGGTGATCGTCCACGTTGGTGATCAGGTGGTTGAACACCAGCCGCCGCCACAATTGGCGCGCGTCCAAGGTGAAGTTTTCACATCGGCTGCGCATCACGTCCAGGAGTTCGGTGTACGAATGCTCATCATCACGCCGGGCTTGCAACAGTGTCGCCCCAGAAAGGTACGGAATGCGATGTTGCGCAGACGTGCGGTCAAAGCGACGAATGAGCGCCACCGGCTGATCTTGCACCATCACAACCCGCGCTGTGGCACTGTCTATGCCCGCCAGTTTGGCCAGACGCAAGGCCAGTACCTCGCCGCGCGTCACCGCGCGTTCGTCGGCCACACTGGGAAACTTGCCCAGCGACAAAGCACCATCGGCATCCAGCACGGTGCACTTGGGGCGCATGCCCCCCAGGGACGTGCCCTTGCCCTGCAGGTACGCCAGGTCTTGCGCGGTCTCTTGACTCAGCTCGACGGCGCGCGAGGCCAGCAGGATTTTTTCAAGTTCCAAAAATGCGGGTGTTGCACGCGTGCCTTCAGCCACGTGGCGCAGGTACTGGCCGCCTTCATCAAGCAGACGTAAGGCACCCACACGGCTGAAGTCATCCACCGCGGTCAAGTAGTCCACCGCTGTCAGTGGCCGCAGGGTGGTGTCTTTGGCACGCGCTTTGGCGTGGGCGCGCGCCATCACCCGGCGGCCCCAGGCATCAGGCTCGGTGTCGGCCAGCGCCAAAAAGAAACAACTGTCGTTGGGGGTGGGGGGCTTACGCAGTTGATAACCTGCCTGGCGACTCAGATCGGGCGACACGTCAAAGCACTGCCGATGGGTCAACCAGGCTTCGCTGTAGGCGAATTGAGAAAACTCGCGGGCACCGTCTTTGACAAAGACCAGCCGTCCTACAGACACGTGCGCCTGGCCCAGCACCACATCCAGCGTGGTGCGCAGCGGGGCTGGTTGAAAAGTAAGGTTGCGGGCCATCAGAACGCGCCCGTTTCTGCTGTTTTGCGCGCCTTGCGCACCCGCTGCGGCAAGTTTTCATCCATCAGCGTCAGACCGATGGTGTCTTGCGATGTATCAAGCAGTTGGTCAAGCTGACCCAGCTCACCAAAGACTTGCAGCGCCCGAGCCAGATGCAACAGCGCGGTGCCCGGGTGACCGGCCTCCATGCGTCGCACGGTGTTGGCTGACGCACCGATGCGCTCTGCCAGGTCTTGCTGCGTCAAGTGTCGGCGCCGGCGCGCCAGCGACACGGCCTGACCAAGACGACTCAGGCTGCGTACAACGGGCAAGGGTGGCGGGGCACTTGTATTCATTTAAAGCGCATTTTAAGAGTGTTTATTAAGCATAAACAACTAAATAAAATTGTTTATGTTTTTAAATGTATCCATGATGTACGCACGCTCAACGTGCGCATCCTGGATGTGCGGGCTAAGGCTTCATGCCTTGCCAACCATGATCTGGAAAGTGGCGCACAGCGGTGCGCGAACCGTTGCAGCGCAGTTCCCAGCCGCCATGCGCCATCATTTCTGCATGGCCCGGCATGGTGCATTCCCTGTCCCAGCCAAGTGCCCCACCCCGCTATCATTCAAGTTGCTCCGCTGGCCGGGCATTCATAACATCTGGAGACAAACCCATGCAAAGACGACAACTCATCACCGCAGCGGCGGCCACCGCCACGCTCGGCCTGCTGCCCGCCCTGGGCCGCGCGCAAGCCATTGACAAACCCAAGCTCACCATCGCCGTGGGCGGCAAAAACCTGTTTTACTACCTGCCGCTGACCGTGGCCGAGCAACTGGGCTACTTCAAGGACGAAGGCCTGGACGTGACGGTAGTGGACTTTGCCGGTGGCTCCAAGGCGCTGCAGGCGGTGGTGGGTGGCAGCGCCGACGTGGTGTCGGGCGCGTTTGAGCACACGCTCAACATGCAGATGAAGGGTCAGCCGATGCGCGCCTTTGTGCTGCAAGGTCTGGCACCGCAGATCGTGCTGGGCATCAACCCCAAAACGATGCCCAACTTCAAGAGCGTGGCTGACCTCAAGGGCAAAAAAATTGGTGTTACGGCACCCGGCAGCTCCACCAACATCATGGCCAACTTTGTGCTGGCACAAGCGGGCCTGAAACCCAGTGACGTGAGCTTCATTGGCGTCGGCGCGGGCAAGGGCGCGGTGGCGGCGATGCAAGCTGGGCAGATTGATGCTGTGAGCAACCTGGACCCGGTGATCAGCCTGCTGGCGCGTTCTGGCAACCTCAAAATTGTGACCGACACGCGCATTGTCAAAGAGGCCGAGCGTGTGTTTGGCGGCCCCATGCCCGCCGGTTGCCTGTATGCGCCGCAAGCGTTTCTGGACAAGCACCCGGGCAGTGCGCAGGCGCTGGTCAACGCCATGGTGCGCGCCAACCAGTGGATCCAGCACGCCGGCCCGGGCGACATCATCAAAACCGTGCCCGAGAGTTACCTGCTTGGCGACCGCGCGGTGTACATCGACGGCTTTCTGGCGGCGCAAAAAGCGCTCTCACCCGACGGCCTGTTCCCCGAAAAGGGCGCTGCCACCGCTTACAAAGCGCTGACCAGCGTGGATGCCAAGATGGCCGCTTTCAAAGCCGACCTGAACGCCGTCTATACCAACGCGCTGGTCAAAAAAGCACTGCTCAAGTACCCGCGCAAGGGCTGATGGCGGTCATGACGGCGTTGCAGCTGCAGGACGTGGCCTGCACCTTTGTCAGCAAAGACCAACCGGGTCAGCGCTATACCGCGGTGCAGCACGTGGACCTGGCCGTAGGCGCGGGTGAATTTGTCAGCGTGGTCGGCCCCACCGGTTGTGGCAAGAGCACGCTGCTGAACGTGGGTGCGGGCTTGCTCACGCCCAGCAGCGGCACGGTCAAGGCGTTTGGACAGCCCCTGGCGGGCATCAACGCGCGCGCGGGCTACATGTTTCAGGCTGAGAGCCTGATGCCCTGGCGCAGCGCCCAAGACAACGTGGCTGCAGGCTTGCAGTTTCGTGGTGTGCCCATGATGGATGCACGCGCGCAGGCCGACGACTGGTTGCGCCGCGTCGGCTTGGGCGGCTTTGGCAACCGCTACCCGCACCAGATGAGCGGCGGCATGCGCAAGCGCGTCAGCCTGGCGCAAACGCTGGTGCTGGACCCCGACATCATCCTGATGGATGAGCCGTTTTCAGCGCTGGACATCCAGACCCGCCAGCTGATGGAAAACGAGCTGCTGGCGATCTGGCAGGCCCAGAAGAAAGCGGTGCTGTTCATCACCCACGACCTGGACGAAGCCATTGCCCTGTCTGACCGCGTGGTGGTGATGAGCGCCGGGCCGGGCAGCCATCCCATCGGTGAATTTGCCATTGATATCGAGCGTCCGCGTGACGTGGCCGAGATCAAAACGACCGCCCGTTTTCTGGCGCTGCACGCGGCCATCTGGGCGGTGCTGCGCGACGAAGTGCTCAAGGGTTATGCGCAACAACTCAAGGCGGCTTGAAACCATGTGGAAACTGATTCAACCCAAAAACAGCAACCTGTGGCTCTGGCAGTTGAGCCTGCTGCTGGCCTTGTTGGTGTTCTGGCACGTCATGACTGCACCGGGCCTGCTGCCGAACTTCATGTTCAGCAACGACACCCAGGCCGCGTTCTTCTTTGGCGAGCCGCTCAAGGTGGCGCAGCGCGCGTGGGCCTGGTTTGTGACCGACGCTGATATTTACCAACACTTGGGTGTGACGCTGGCCGAGACCTTGATGGCCTTTGCCCTGGGCGCAGGCCTGGGCTTGGCCGGTGGACTGTGGCTGGCGCTGGCTCCCATGGCATCGCGCATGCTGGAGCCCTACATCAAGGCCATGAACGCCATGCCGCGCATCATCTTGGCCCCCATCTTCAGCGTGTGGTTTGGCCTGGGCATGGGCTCCAAGGTGGCGCTGGGGGTGACGCTGGTGTTTTTCATTGTGTTCTTCAACGTCTACCAAGGTGTGAAAGAAGTCAGCCCGGTGGTGCTGGCCAACGCCCGCATGCTCGGGGCCGATGCGCGCCAGCTGCTGCGCTACGTCTACCTGCCCAGTGCCACCAGCTGGGTCTTCAGCAGCTTGCACACCAG
>JBGSRY010000042.1:0-7196 GCA_041737325.1 Rhodoferax sp.
TGCTGTGACCGCCGCTGTCACGGTAAACCATGCATCCGCCCGAGGGCAGGTAGGTGCGGTAAACGCACTTCAGCACCGAGGATTTGCCCGCCCCGGTGGGGCCAATCAAGGCGGTCAATTGCCCACTATGAACTTGCAGACGCACGTTGGCACAGGAGGGAATCAGCTTGTTTTGCTCGTGCAGCTGAAAGTGTTTGCACAAGCCGTCGATTTCAAGAATAGGTTGCATCACAGTGGTACTTACAAAGCTGAGGCGACCAGCCGCTGGGTGTAAGCGTGCTGCGGGTCTTCCAGAATTTGATCGGTCAGGCCGGACTCGATCACACGCCCATACTTCATGACCAGGGTTCGCCCGGCCAGCAACCGGATCACACCCAAGTCATGGGTGACGACAATCATGGCAGTGCGCAGCTCCTGCTGAATTTCCAGAATCAAATCCAGAATGCGGGCCTGCACCGACAAATCCAGGCCGGTGGTGACCTCGTCCAAAAAGAGCAGCGGTGGCCGCGTGGCGAGTGCCTTGGCGATCTGCACACGCTGCGTCATACCGCCCGAGAATTTTTTGGGCGACTCGTCCATGCGGTCAATCAGCACCTCGGTGCGTGCCAGCAACTGGCGCGCCCGCGCGCGAATGTCGCCGTAGTGGCTGATGTCACTCATGAGCAGCCGTTCGGCAATGTTGCCGCCGGCTGACACATTGAAGTTCAGCCCCAGGTGCGGGTTTTGGTACACCATGCCAAAGCGGTGGTTGCGCAGCCAGCGCTGGCGCGCCGCGTTGAGTGCAAACATGTCCCACTGTTGGGAGCCCTCCTGCACATCGAAAAAAATCGCTTCGCCTGCCGTAGGGGATTCGTCAAAAAACAGGTTTTTGACCACTGTGGACTTGCCACTGCCGGACTCACCCATGATGCCCAGTATCTCGCCTTCATGCAGGTCCAGGTTCACGTTGTGTGCTGCCACCACCGAGCCACAGTGTGGGCAAATGTTGGTATCCAACTCCGGTCCGGTGGACTCGAAACACTGCGGGCAGCCGCGACCGTAGAGTTTGGATAGGCCACGGACTTCAAGAATTTTTTTCATGTGTTTTCCTCCGCAGTGAGTCGCTTGCGCTGGGCCAACTGCTGGTTGCAGTAGTCCGAATCCGAGCACTGCCAAGTTTTTACAGCAGCGTTGTTTTCTTCCTCCGCAATGATTTCATCTAGGAATGAATCAGTTGCGCCGCAGCGCACACAGGCGTGGCGCAGCCCCTTTGCATCGGTGAAATCTTCGGTGCGAAACGGCACGTCGTCGAACACCAGCGGCTCGGCCCGGGTGTACGGCGGCACGGCATAGATTTTCTTTTCGCGTCCAGCCCCCAGCAAAACCAGTGCTTTTGACTGGTGCAGTTGCGGCACGTCATAACGCGGTATCGGGCTGGGATCCATCACATAGTGCCCATTGATGCGCGTGGGGTAACGGTGCGAGATGGTGATCTCATCAAAATGCACCAGATCCTCGTACAGCTTGGTCAACAGCCGCGAGTAATCGCCCTCACCATGCATTACCTTGCGCCGGGCTTCCGAAGGCTCCACAAGCACCAGCGGGTCAGGGTACGGCACCTGCAGCACCAGTACTTGCGCTTCTGTCAACGGGGTCTCCGGAATACGGTGACGCGACTGAATCAGCGTAGCTTGCTGCGTGGACTCGGTGGTGTCGATACCGGGGCAGGTGAGTTCCACAAACTGGCGCAGGCTGACCGCGTTGACTGAGTCGTCTGAACCCTGGTCAATCACCTTCAGGGCGTCATCCGGGCCAATCAGCGACAAGGTCACTTGCAGGCCACCGGTGCCAAAGCCACGTCCCATCGGCATCTCGCGCGAGGCGTAAGGGGTTTGGTAGCCGGGAATGCTGATGGCCTTGAGAATGCAACGACGCACCTCGCGTTTGGCGTATTCATCAAGAAAGCCAAAGCTGTAGGCCGCTTCGTCATGCGGCAGTTCGTATCCGGGGTTCATGCCTTGACTCCTTGTGTACCAGCGGTCTTGGCGGGTGTTGTCTGGTTTTGCGCAGCCTTGTCTTGGGTGGTGCGCAGGCGGTCCATGTCGGACTGGAAGGTCACGTAGTGCGGCATCTTGTAATGGCTGGCAAAACCCATTGAATCGACACCGTCCACATGCAGCAGCACAAACTCTTGGTCTTCCGAAGGCGTGCTGGGGCCGTCCCGCATGACCTTTTGCAGCGCGCGGTCGAGAATCGCCATCGCAATGGCTTTGACCTCGTTGTGTCCGAAGCAAGCGCCATAGCCCAGGGTGAACACGGGTGGGCCGTCGTTGTCGCCGCCCTCGTACATGGCGACCACCTCGCATTCGGTCATCAAGACCTCACCGGCCTCGATCAACTCACCCGTCACCGGGTGTGGCAGCATCACCGGCAGGTAACCCACGCGCAGTTCGGCAATGGTCGGGTGCACATCGCCATAGCCGCGCATGTTCGAGTAAGCAATGGCCAGTAGCGAGCCGGTTTCAGCCCGCGCCATGGTGGCCAGTGCAGCTGAGCGCGGCACCGGAAACACCAGCGGCTCGCGCGTGATGTCAAAGGCTTCCACACCGCGCTGGGCCAGTGGTGGCAGCAAGCCATCGGCGCGCAGGGCGTCGAGCACTTTGGGGAAGGTGTCGGGCAAATCCGTCTCTGGCTGCACTTGCCGGAAACGTTTGGCAACCTCGCGAAACGCCTGTGGCGACTCATCGGCCAGGTCCATGCGCATCAGGCGCAGGGCGTAGTCGTAAGTGGCGCCCAGCATCTGGCCACCAGGGATGTCCTTAAAAGCCGAGGAGATACGCCGGATCAGACGCATGTTGGCGGTGTCTTGTACCGGCATCTCCAGTAGCCGCGGTTTGGTGGAACGGTAAGCGCGCAGGGCAAACGCCGCTTCCAGCGTGTCACCTTGCATTTGCTTGATGGCCAGTGCCGCCAGACGCGGGTGGTACAGGCCGCCCTCGGACACCACGCGCGAGGTCAGCAGGCGCAACTGGTGCTCAATGGTCGACAAAGTTAACGGCGTGCCGGCATCCCCCTCGGCGGTGCGCAAGGCATCTGCGGCAGCGTGCGAGCCTTCGATGGCGCGACCGCCGCCTTTGATGGCTACATAGCCCATGGTGTTTCTCCTTGTGCAGCCACAGGTGCGGCACAGGTGGCCGTTGTGGTTCTGGGCAGCGCAACGATGCGGCTGGTGTCCACCAGAATCAGGTCCACGCCCAGCGGAAAACTGTCGTTCCAGACCTGGCGCTGCGTCAGCCAAGCTGGGTCAAGGCCGGCGATGGCCAGCGCTTGGGTGGCGGCGATACCGGGGCCGCTGAGTTGCCATGCTGCGCCATGGCCCAGCGCGGCGACTTTGAGCAAAATTGTCACCCCATGTTCGGGTGACTCCAGCGTGCCCAAGCTGGGCTCAAAGAGCGGCGGCTGGCTGCCATCGGCCACAATGAATTGCGCCAGCTCAGGCGCTGTCATGCGGGCTTGTAGGCGCACAAGCGTCAGGGCATCGAGCAGGTTTTGCGGGTCGGCCAGCGCGGTCTCACGGTCTACCAACGTGGCCAGGGTTTGCGTCAGGGCATCACCATCGACCAGGGTTTCAATTCGGCCGGGAAAGCTGAACGCGCGCAGCATCTGGCGAAACACGGATTGCTGTTGCGGGGCGCTCCAGACTTGCAGGTCTGGGTTCAGAGTCTCATTCATCATTGTTTTCCTCCTCGGATGTACCTAGCAGCGAAAAATCGACCCGCGTGGTTGCCAGCAAGGCGCGGCGTTGCGCGGTTTGCTCGGCCAGGCGGGTTTGCCCGGCGGCCAGCAATGTTTGTGCTTCTTCATGGCCGGACATGTGGGCGGCCAGCACCGCATCCAGCACTGCAATGGAGCGGGCCAGACTGGCACGGTCATCAAGCAACTGGGCCGCGCCTTCGCACGCTGTGCCGTCTGAAGTGGTGACGCGCACGTGGGCTATTGCCAGAGGCACTTCACCGGGGTAATAAGCATCGCCCTGGGCGCTGTCGCGCAGCTTGAGCAAGGTCAGGCCCGACTGAGGCAACTGGATGTCTTGAACGGTGTGCTGCTCGCACAGGGTGCGAGCCAAATGGCGCACCGACTCAGCGGGGCAAGCCAGCAACAGACGCGGCCATTGGGCGCGTTCAGGAACGCCAATCATGGCGTGGGGTGAAGGCCTCATGGGCGAACTCCTTGTTTCAAAATGTTGGTGGATGCTCATGATCAATCCAGTCTTTTTCGCAGCCACGCAGAGGCGTAATCAATGACCAGAATGGTCGCCAGGATGACCAGAATCAGCGCCGCAGATTGGCCGTACTCGAACAAGCGCAAGGTGTCGTGCAGCGCCAGTCCGATGCCGCCCGCGCCCACCAAGCCCAGCACCGATGCCATGCGAACGTTGCGGTCCAGGATATAAAGCACGTTTCCCAGCGCTTCGCGCAAAATCGACGGCCAACCTGCGTACATCACCATTTGCGCCAAGTTAGCGCCCGTGGAGGCCACGCCTTCAAAGACACCCTTGTCCACGCGCTCCAGACTTTCGGCAAAAAACTTGCCCAAAAAGCCTGCCGTATGCACGCCCAGAGCCAGCGCACCGGGTAAAGGGCCCAGGCCTAACGCTGTTACAAAAATCAGCGCCAACAGCAAGTCGGGCATGGCGCGCATAAAGTTCAACAGCTCACGGGCGATCCGGTAGACCACCGCGTTTGGCGCAAAATTTCGTGCCGCCAGCGGTGCCAGAAAAAATGCCACCACCAGCGCGAACACCGTACCCCAGAGCGCCGTAGCCAGGGTGATTCCCATGAGATACACATATCTAGATATGTCTGTGAAATCGGGTTTTCCATAGCGGCTGAAATACTCGCCCATGTCAGCCACCCCATAGGCCAGAGTTTCAAAAGACAGTTCCAGATCGTGCACGATCATCCACAAGAGCGCAAACGCTAAAGCCACCCAAACGGGAACTGGACTGCGTGGTTTAGGTGGCAGCGATTTTGGCGCTGCTACGTTCGCCTTGGACTGGATTGGTGTCATTGTTTTCTCCCGTTCAGAATCCGGCGACGAAAGCTGTCGGATGCCCGGTCGAGCGCGGTGACCACCAGGTAAATTGCCAGGGCGATGAGCAGCAGCCGTTCGTACTGAAACAGGCGCATGGACATCACCAGGTCATAACCAATGCCGCCAGCGCCCACCAGGCCCAGAATGGCTGCAGCACGGAGGTTGTGGTCCAGGATGTACATCACAGTGCCCACAAAGTCAGGCAAGGCTTGGGGCAGCATGGCAAACAGGCGAACCTGGATCCAGCCAGCGCCATGGGCGCGCACGCCTTCCACTGCTTTGTGGTCCACCACTTCAATCGACTCGGCAAAAAACTTGCCCATGAAGCCCACCGTGACAAAGGCCAGTGCCATGACACCCGGCAACGGGCCCAGTCCAACCGCCGATACAAATACCAGTGCCCAGACCAACTCAGGCAAGGCGCGCATCAGGCTCAGCAAGTCGCGCGTGAGCCGGTAAACGACGATGTGCGGCGTGGCGTTGCGTGCTGCCAGCAAGCCCAGGGGCAAACTGATGACGATGGCAATGGCGGTGGCAAGCACGGTCATTTCTATGGTTTCCAGCATCTTTGCCAACAACTGCGGCACATAGGCCCAGTCTGGTGCCACAAACATCTGCTCCGCAAAGGCCAGCATCTTGCCGCCCGAAGTGAACAGGCGCACAAAATCCACCTCAACGATGGGTGCTGTCAACCCCAGCGTGAGCAACAACGCGAGTACCCCGCCCACCAGTGGCAGCGGCAGTCGTCCGTTAGGCGTAGGCCAGCGCCATGTCGAGACTGTTGTCATTTTCTATGCCCTCGCGTTGGTAAATGGTGCGCAGTACTGTTTGTGTCATTTGCGCGGGGCTACCGTCAAACACGATCCTGCCGCTGTTCATGCCAATAATGCGGTCGGCAAAGCGGCGCGCTAGTTCCACCTGATGCAGGTTGACGACCACCGTGATGCCGTCACGGTCACAAATGTCGCGCAGCAGGGTCATGATTTCTTCGCTGGAAACCGGGTCAAGACTAGCCACGGGTTCGTCGGCCAGAATAACTTTAGGGTGCTGTGCCAGGGCGCGGGCAATGCCAACCCGTTGTTGCTGACCACCGGACAACTTGTCGGCACGATTCCATGCCTTGTCAGTCAGGGCCACGCGTGACAGCGCCTCTTGGGCAATACCCATGTCTTCATGGCGAAACAGGTAAAACAAGCTGCCCAACCATGAACGATGTGCCAGGCGACCGGTCAGCACGTTGGTCATCACCGAAAGGCGGTCCACCAGATTGAACTGCTGAAACACCATGGCGACCTTGGAGCGAATTCGGCGCAATTGCTTGCCATTGACGACCTCGCCGCCAATGCGCAAGGAGCCCTTGGTGGGTGTCTCCAGGCCATTCATCAACCGCAGCAAGGTGGATTTGCCCGCACCGCTGGGGCCAAGAATGACCGTGAAGCTGCCCGGTTTGATCTCTGCATTGACACCTTTGAGTGCCTCGAAACCATTGGGAAACCGTTTGGTGACGGCCTGAATCGAAATATTGGACATTAACTTTCTCCTGAATCAGGCAAGACGCGCAAGATGGCGCACCTTGCCTGCATGGCTGAGCCGTTTACTTGAGCTGTTCTTTTTTCAGGCCGAGTTCTTTCACCATGTCGCGCACAACTTGGTAGTCTTTCGGGCTGACCGCCACGTAATGACTCAGATTGCCGTAGCCGGTAACCTGAATATCTTTGTGTGCGTTCAACACGGCGTCACGAATCTTTGCTTTCATGTCGGCGGGCAAATCGCCTCGGTAAACCAAGGGTGAGCCAGGCAAGGGGGAAGACTCTTTGATGATGCAATTGCTCTCTTTGGTAATGAGTCCCTTGGCAATCATGGCGGGGTAAGTGATGTCGTTGTCTGCGGCGGCATCAACGGTTTTGTTTTTGACGGCCAATTCAGCCGCGTCATGGGAGCCGGCATAGGTGAATTTGCCAAAAAACTCTTGTGGCATTAGGCCGGTTTCCTGTTTCACCATATAAGTTGGCATCAGGCCACCAGAAGTTGAAGCTGGGTCAACAAAAGCGACGTTCTTGCCCTTTAGATCCTTGATTGACTTGATACCCGAGTCGCAAGGGGCAACGATGATGCTTTTGTAG
>JBGSRY010000065.1:0-2498 GCA_041737325.1 Rhodoferax sp.
CAAGGACGGATTCAGATGCTGGGCGAGGCGCGGGCTGTGCGCTATGTGCACGTCATCCAAGGTTTTGTTTCCGTTCCGTCGCCGCTGGGCTCTGTGCAAGTTTTGGCCGAGGTTTACGTGCCAACGTCGTCGCAAGGTAAAGAGATCAAAGCCTACGTGCGCCAACCGCGTGCGATGCGCCCGCCAGTGGGTTACAAACTGGCGTTTCTGGAGCAGTACCACCCCAATCACACCGCCTATTTGCCGCAAGACTTACGCAACCAGTTACACGCCATGGGCACAGCGCGGGCGCAGCAGACTCCTGCTGGCACCTTTGCGCGCGACATTCTGAATCGCCTGCTGATTGACCTGTCTTGGGCCTCCTCCATGCTGGAGGGCAACACCTACAGTCGGCTCGACACCGAGCGGCTTATCGAATTCGGCCAAGCCGCCGACGGAAAGGACGCGCTGGAAACCCAGATGATCCTGAACCACAAGCAGGCCATTGAATACCTGGTGCTCGATCCCAGCCACGCCCAGGTGTCGCCCGACTGCATGGTCGCGCTGCATGCATTTTTGTCCGATGGCATGATGGCCGACCCCACAGCGGTGGGCCGCCTGCGCAGCCGGGCGGTAGAGATTGGCGACAGCGTGTATTTGCCGGTGGCCTTGCCGCAGCGGCTCGAAGTTCTGTTTGGCATCGTCATGCAGATGGCGGCGGAAATTGACGACTCCTTTGAGCAGGCATTTTTTTTGATGGTGCATTTGCCCTATCTGCAGCCGTTTGAAGGTGTGAACAAGCGCACCTCAAGATTGGCGGCCAACATACCGCTCATTCGCCAGAATCTGTGCCCGCTGTCCTTCATCGACGTGCCGCAGGCAGCCTATGTGGACGCGATGATTGGGGTGTACGAACTCAACCGCATCGAGCTGCTGCGTGACGTGTTTGTGTGGGCCTACGAGCGCTCATGCCAGCACTACGTGGCAGTCAAGCAAAACCTGATGCCGCCCGATATTTTTCGCCTGCGCTATCGCCAGGCCTTGAGCGACGTGGTGGCAGCCATTATTCAAAACGACGAAGCCGTGACCCTTGCCAACTTGAATGCCAGGCTGCCGTCCACGGTTGCCACTGCTGATGCGGCCCACTTCACCCAACTGGTGCTGCAAGAGTTTGCTGCCTTGCACCCCGGGAATGCGGTGCGGTTTGGTATCAGGCCTCTGGTGCTTGCTGCGTGGAAGGAAAGGCATGGTGGGGCATGAGTGAATTAGCATCATCGCGGGGTGTTTGAGGGACTTGGATGACGAGTAATGACATGAAGGGCAGCAAAGGCCTGGAATTCCCTGTGGTGGCCCTGCTTGGCGTGGGGCACATGCCCGCCAAGGGCGAAGACGAGCAAGAGGCGGCGCGGGTGTTTTATGTGGCGGCGACAAGGGCTACGCAGAGGTTGACCTGATCCGCGTGTCGTACAGTACCCCACTAGCTATTTGAAAGACCGTCCCCATGGCCCGCGCCCCTTCAAACACACCGTTAAAAGAAGAACCCCTGGAAAAGCAGCTCTGGAAAGCTGCCGACAAACTGCGTAAAAACATTGATGCCGCCGAATACAAGCATGTGGTGCTTGGCTTGATCTTCCTGAAATACATCTCGGACTCCTTCGAGGAACTGTTCACCAAGCTGCAAGGCGGCGCAGGCGACTACGCCGGGGCCGATCCGGAGGACAAAGACGAATACAAGGCCGAAAACATCTTTTTTGTGCCCCAGCAAGCGCGCTGGTCATTCCTTCTGGGCAAGGCCAAGCTGCCCGACGTTGGCAGCCATGTGGACGCAGCCATGGATGCCATTGAGAAGGAAAACCCATCCCTCAAAGGCGTGCTACCCAAAGTCTTTGCCCGGCAAAATCTGGACCCCGCCAGTCTGGGCGGTCTGATTGACCTGGTAGGCAACATCGCCCTCGGCGACGCCAAGGCCCGCAGCGCTGACGTGTTGGGCCACGTTTTCGAATACTTTCTGGGCGAGTTTGCGCTGGCCGAAGGCAAGCAAGGCGGGCAGTTTTACACGCCGCGCTCCATCGTGGAGCTGCTGGTGGTCATGCTGGAGCCCTACAAGGGCCGGGTGTTTGACCCTTGCTGCGGGTCAGGTGGCATGTTTGTGCAGTCGGAGAAATTTGTCACCGAACACCAAGGCCGCGTCAACGACATCTCCATCTTCGGACAGGAAAGCAACCAGACCACCTGGCGGCTGGCCAAAATGAACCTGGCCATTCGCGGCATTGACGCATCCCAAGTGAAATGGAACAACGAAGGCTCCTTCCTCAACGATGCGCACAAAGACGTGAAGGCCGACTTCATCATCGCCAACCCGCCCTTCAATGTGAGCGACTGGAGCGGCGAGCTGCTGCGCAAGGACGGTCGCTGGCAATACGGCGTGCCGCCCAGCGGCAACGCCAACTTTGCCTGGCTGCAACACTTCATTCACCACCTGGCACCCAATGGTCGTGCCGGTGTGGTGCTGGCCAAGG
>JBGSRY010000067.1:0-4266 GCA_041737325.1 Rhodoferax sp.
TTGGTGTCGATGCGCGATGCATAGTCCGACGCTTCTGCGGTGTAGCTTGAGGTCGTGATAAACACACCTTTTTTGGCACGCTGACCCTGGAGTGCACCCACGAATTTTTGAATTTCCGGCCGACCCACTGTGCCTTGCCAACGCTTGGCCTGAAGAAAAATGGTGTCCAAGCCCAAACGGTCTTCCTTGATGATGCCGTCAATGCCACCGTCACCCGTTTGCCCAATGCGCTCCCCGGCATCCTTGCGAGAACCGCCGTAGCCCATCTTCACCAGCAGTTCGACCACCAATTGCTCGAAAAAGGTGGGAGAACACGCCAGAATGCGTGACAGAAGTTCCTGCGCCAGTTGCTCGCGCAAACTCAAGTAGGCCAGCTCAATCGTTTCCTCGGGGGTCGATTGACCGTGCGAGCTTTCGATGACCTGGGGTTGTGTTTTTTCAGGCCGAGACAGTTCCTTGAATTCCAGATACTCCGGAAACTGCTCCAAAAATTTCATGTCGATGCGCGCAGGCTTGGCCGCCAACACCTGTGCTCCACGGTTGGTCAACTGAAACACACCACGCCTTGGAAATTCAATCAACAATGCTTTCTTCAGATACGTTCGCGCCCAACCCAAACGATTCTTGAAAACGCCTTGCTGGCCAGACGGCAAGAGTTGCCCGCGCTCGGTTGGGGTCAACTCGAAGTGCTCAGCCAAATGCTCCTCGGCATCGCCAGCAGTGTGCTCTTTTGTGTCTGCAAGATACTGCAAAAATGGCAGCATGCAAGTTTGGAAATCCGGAATGGCCATGGTTCGCTCCCCGCTTGGTAGGTTTTTTCAAGGATGCTGCCTGCTCTCACCCCACCCACTTGCGCGCATTGCGCCACAGCTGCATCCACGGACTGAAATCGTTTTGATTGAGTGATGTCCAGCTCATCTGGATGTTGCGAAATACACGCTCGGGGTGCGGCATCATGGCGGTGAAGCGGCCGTCTGGCGTGGTGACTGCCGTCAGGCCGCCGGGGCTGCCGTTGGGGTTGAAGGGGTAGGCCTCGGTGGCTGCGCCCAGGTTGTCAGTGAAGCGCATCGCGGCAATCGCTTTGTCGGCGTTGCCCCGGTACTTGAAATTGGCAAAACCTTCGCCATGCGCCACGGCAATCGGCAAGCGGCTGCCCGCCATGCCTTTAAAGAACAGCGAGGGCGAATCCAACACCTCGACCATGCTCAGGCGCGCTTCAAAGCGCTCGCTCTGGTTGGTGGTGAAGCGTGGCCAATCTTGCGCGCCGGGGATGATGTCGGCCAACTCGGCAAACATCTGGCAGCCGTTGCACACGCCCAGGCCAAAGGTATCAGCGCGGCCAAAGAATGCCTTGAACTGGTCGGCCAGCGCAGGGTTAAAGGTGATGGAGCGCGCCCAGCCAATGCCCGCACCCAACGTGTCGCCATAACTGAAGCCGCCGCACGCCACCACGCCTTGGAAGTCGGCCAGGTTGGCGCGGCCACTTTGCAGGTCGGTCATGTGCACGTCAAAGGCCTCAAACCCGGCTTCGGTGAAGGCGTAGGCCATTTCCACATGCGAGTTCACGCCCTGCTCGCGCAGCACCGCGACCTTGGGGCGGGTTAACAGAAGCGCGGGTGATGGTATTGATTTAATAGCTGCTTGCCCTTGTTCTTCAAGGGCAAGAGGCTTATTTGGCATATAAATATGCAAACCAGGGTCAGCTGCCACACCGGCTGCGGCGTGCTCGGCATCAGCGCAAGCCGGGTTGTCGCGGCGCTGGCATATCTGCCAGCTCACGCTGTCCCACACCTGGTGCAGGTCGGACAGCTTGGCGCTGAAGATGGACTTGGCATCGCGCCACACCTGCACCTCGCCCACACCAACATGGATGGTGGAAGCAGCCGGGCGGGTTTGCCCCACCACGTGGCTGAAGGCGCTCAAGCCATGTTCGCGCAGCACCTGCATCACCGCGTTGCGCTGCGCCGTGCGCACTTGCAGCAGCACGCCCAATTCTTCACTGAACAGCGCTTTCAGGGTTTGCTCGTCGCGTCGACCGCTGACTTGGCTAGCCCAGTTTTTGGCCTCGCCACTGTCCATGCGGCTGTCGCTGATGCCGTCACCCTCGGTCACCAGCATGTCGACGTTCAGCGCCACGCCCACATGGCCGGCAAACGCCATCTCACACGCTACGGCAAACAGTCCGCCGTCGCTGCGGTCGTGGTAGGCCAGAATCTGGCCGTTGGCACGCAAGGCGTTCACCGCATGCACCAGGTTGATCAGGTCTTGCGGATGATCCAAATCGGGCACAGCGTCACCCATCTGGCCCAGCGTTTGCGCCAGGATGCTGCCGCCAACACGGTTTTGGCCACGCCCCAAATCGACCAGGATCAACACGGTGTCATCGGTTGCGTTGAGCTGCGGGGTCAAAGTGCCGCGCACGTCCGCCAGCGTCGCAAAGGCGGTAACGATCAGCGACACGGGCGAGGTCACTTTTTTATCCGCGCCCGCCTCGTCTTTCCACTGCGTGCGCATCGATAGCGAATCCTTGCCCACCGGGATGCTGATGCCCAAAGCCGGGCACAGCTCCAGCCCAACGGCCTTGACGGTTTCATACAGCGCGGCATCTTCACCCGGCTCGCCACAAGCCGCCATCCAATTGGCGCTGAGCTTGACGCGGTCGAGTTCCATCGGCGCGGCCAACAAGTTGGTGATGGCCTCCGCCACCGCCATGCGCCCCGATGCTGCAGCGTTCACCGTGGCCAGCGGCGTGCGCTCGCCAATGGCCATGGCTTCACCGGCAAAGCCTTTGAAGTCGGCCAGCGTCACGGCGCAGTCGGCCACCGGTACTTGCCACGGGCCCACCATCTGGTCGCGGTGCGTGAGGCCGCCCACAGTGCGGTCGCCAATGGTGACCAGAAAACGTTTGGAGGCCACGGTGGGGTGCGCCAGCACCTCAATAGCAGCTTGCTGCAATGCAACGCCGGTTAGGTTGATGGGGGCAAATTGGCGTTTGACGGTATTCACGTCGCGCTGCATTTTGGGTGGTTTGCCCAGCAAGACGTTCATTGGCATGTGGACCGCCAAGCCCCCATCCCGACCTTCCCCCAGAGGGGGAAGGAGTGAATCCGGCAACGACTTGGCGACTGGTTGTTGGCTCCCTCCCCCGCTGGGGGAGGGTTGGGGTAGGGGCAGATCGACATCACCCACCACCAGTTGACGCGCTTCGGTGGCCACACCCACCACGGCAAACGGGCAACGCTCGCGTTCGCACAAGGCCTTGAAGCCGTCCAGCGACTGCGGCGCAATCGCCAGCACATAGCGCTCCTGACTTTCGTTGGACCAGATTTCTTTGGGGGCCAGGCCGCTTTCTTCCAACGGCACGCGGCGCAGGTCAAACAGCGCACCACGTTGCGCGTCGTTGGTCAGCTCGGGAAAGGCGTTGCTCAAACCGCCCGCGCCCACGTCGTGAATCGCCAGGATCGGATTTTGCTCACCTTGCAGCCAGCATTGGTTGATGACCTCTTGCGCACGGCGCTCAATCTCGGGGTTGCCGCGTTGCACCGAATCAAAGTCCAGATGCGCCGCGTTGGCCCCGGTGGTCATGGAGCTGGCCGCGCCGCCGCCCATGCCGATGCGCATGCCAGGCCCGCCCAGTTGAATCAGCAAGGTGCTTGCCGGGAACTGGATTTTGTGCGTCTGCGTGGCATCAATCACGCCCAAGCCACCGGCCAGCATGATCGGTTTGTGGTAGCCGCGCTGCTCGGTCTGCGCCCGCGCCGCGCCGCTGGCATCCTTGACCTGGTAGCTTATGGATTGCTCGTACTCCCGAAAGTAGCCCAGCAAATTGGGCCGACCAAATTCGTTGTTGAACGCCGCCCCGCCCAGCGGCCCTTCGATCATGATCTGCAACGGGCTGGCAATGTGCCCTGGCTTGCCATAAATGGGGGTCAGATTCCAATTATTTTCATTTTTCGATTCAGTCGAATTAATTGGAATCTGACCCCAATTAATTTTGGACACACTGAAGCCCGTCAAGCCGGCCTTGGGTTTGGAGCCGCGGCCGGTGGCACCTTCGTCACGAATTTCGCCGCCCGCGCCGGTCGCAGCACCCGGGAACGGCGAGATCGCCGTGGGGTGGTTGTGCGTTTCCACTTTCATCAAGATGTGCTGCAAAGCACTTTCTTTTTGATAGCTGCTTGCGCTTATTCCACCTGGGCTAGAGGCATATTTGGCACTGAATCGTTCGACCTGCGCCCCGGCCATCACCGAGGCATTGTCCGAGTA
>JBGSRY010000091.1:0-2356 GCA_041737325.1 Rhodoferax sp.
GTGGTGTCCGACCTCGGTGGCCCCACCGCCAACATGTACCGCCTGGGCTGCAAAAGCCCGGAGATTGAAGCGGCGTGCCGCAAACCGAGTTGCGTCTACCCCGGTATTTGCCAAAACCTGGACACCAACCACGACCCACTGATTGCCATCTACAAACGGGGGCGCGCGCTCAAAGGTGTCAAAAAGATATTGATTGGCTCTGGTGTGCGGTATGACCTGGCCGTACAAAGCCCCGAGTATGTCAAGGAACTGGTGCAACACCATGTGGGCGGTTACCTCAAAATTGCTCCCGAGCACACCGAGCAAGGGCCGCTGTCCAAAATGATGAAGCCCGGCATGGGCACTTATGACAAGTTCAAAACCCTGTTTGACAAGTTCAATCTTGAGTCTGGCAAAAAGCAGTTTTTGATTCCGTACTTCATTGCCGCCCACCCCGGCACCAGCGATGAAGACATGATGAACTTGGCCATCTGGTTGAAAAAAAATGGTTTCAGAGCTGACCAGGTGCAAACCTTCTACCCCAGCCCCATGGCCACCGCCACGGCGATGTACCACACCGACCTGAACCCGCTCAAAGGCATTCACCGCGACGACCGGGCCGAACGGGTGGATGTGGTTCGGGGTGAAAAACGCCGCCGCCTGCACAAAGCCTTTTTGCGCTACCACGACCCCAACAACTGGCCGCTGCTGCGCGAGGCGCTTAAAAGCATGGGGCGGGCAGATTTGATTGGTAATGGCAAACACCATCTGATTCCCACTTTTCAGCCCATGTTGGACGGCAGCTACACCAGCGCCCGACGTAAAAACTCGACGCTGTCAGAGTCCCAGCCCTTACGGCCGATGCGCCCAGGGATGGCACCAAAGCCGGGGCAGCTGTTGACCCAGCACACCGGTTTGCCACCGCGCGCCAGTGGCAAACCAGCGCCAAAAAACTTCAACAACCACCGCCCACGCTGAGTCAAGCGTTCTGCGGGCTAGCGCGTTGCAGCTGGACGTTGGCGCACAGTCCCCCGCTGTTGGCATTGGTGAGCACAAAAATGCCACCCATGCGGGACACCGTTTTTTCCACAATGGCCAGTCCGAGCCCGGTACCTTTGGCCTCGGTGCGGGCCGCTTCGCCACGGAAAAAAGGTGTGGTCAGTTGTTTCAACTGGTCGGTGCTCACACCCATGCCATGGTCGCGTATGCGCAGCAGCACCTGTTGATCCTGGTGTCTTGCAGAGATGTCAATTTCAGCCATGCCGGTATCGACAGATTTGCCGTACCTGACCGCGTTTTCCAGCAAGTTGGTGATCACGCGATGCAACTCAACCGCATCAACCAGCACCAGCAAATGGGCTTCCATGGCAAT
Source organism: Rhodoferax sp. (assembly GCA_041737325.1). Taxonomy (GTDB): domain Bacteria; phylum Pseudomonadota; class Gammaproteobacteria; order Burkholderiales; family Burkholderiaceae_C; genus Rhodoferax. The sequence continues at coordinate 1,352 of JBGSRY010000091.1, forward strand.
TTTGAACACCACGTCATCGCGTTTACGCATGTTCGCCACACAGGCCTGAACCGTGTCATTGAGTGACACCGCCACCAGTTTGATCTGGTTGCCGGGGCGGGCGTAGTCCAGGAATTTGTCGATGATGGCATCGAGCTGTTCAATGTCAACCGCCATGCCGGCGCGGGCTTGTTCGTCTGGCACGCTCAACTCGGTTTCAAGCCGCAAGCGCGCCAAAGGGGTGCGCAAGTCGTGTGAAATACCGGCCAGCATCACGGCCCGGTCTTCTTCGATCTTGGCCAGTTTCTGCGTCATCCGGTTAAAACCCACATTCACCGCACGTATTTCGTTGGTATTGACGGTTTCGTTGAGCACACTGGCCTCGAAATCGCCTTCTCGAATACGGCTGGCGGCGTAGGACAGGTCTTTCAGGGGACGGTTGATCAGGCGGGCGATGAAGGCCGCCCCGGTCAGTGACAAGGCTGCAGCGCTGGCCAGCCAGACCAGCCAGATGCGACCTGCAGGTTGGTCAAAGCGGTCGCGGTTGGTTTGTAGCCAGTAGTGGTCTTTGTCAATGGTGAAGCCAATCCACAAACCATCCACGTTGTTGACCCGGCTGGCTACCAGCGTGTCGGGCCCGAGTTGGCGCTTGAGTTCATCCGACACATATTGGCCCAAGTGCTCTTGATCCAGCGGTTCAGCAATGTCCTTGGGTTCACGTGGCACGATCACCACGTGTTCCTGGTCTTTCATGGTTTTAAACAGCGACACCCGGGTGATGGCATCAGAGTGCATCACCGCCGCCCGGCTCAGGTTGACCAGCGACGCAATCTGGCGCGCGGTTTGAACCGAGCGCGGTTCGGCCTCCAGTTCATGCAAGGTTTCAGTCCAGGCCCAGACACTGCAAATCAACAACAACACCAGCAGCACAAACGTGCGCCAAAACAGACTCAAACCGGTTTTGCGGCGCGGCTCAAGCGCGTTGTCCTCTGTGGCGTTGAGCTGGTTGAAAGGGTCACTGATTTC
>JBGSRY010000100.1:0-6836 GCA_041737325.1 Rhodoferax sp.
TTCAGCATCACCCGCTCCGAGCGCGATCGCACCGAGGGCACGATGCGCGCTGTGTCACAGGGCGACATGACGCACCATGTGCGCGATGGTGCCAGCACGCTGGGCAATTTTGGCAAACACCTTGAAAAGATGATTGTCAGCATGTCCAGCATGGTGGCTAACATTCGCACCGCTGCGGTGCTGCTGGGCGACACCGGGCGCAAGCTGGTAGAAGACACCCGTTCATTGGCCGAGCGCGCTGCCACCCAGGGGCAGCACTTGCAGCAAACGTCGCAACATGTCAAGCGCGTCAGCGAGACCGTGTCGCGCAATGCGCAAGCCGCGCAAGAGGTCAGCATGATGACCCAAAGCCTGCACAACGAGGCCGAAGGGGCGGGCAAGATGATGCGCGAGGCCATGCAAACCATGGGGCCGCTGGAGGTGACCTCCAAGCGCATGTCGGAAATCATTGGTGTGATTGACGGCATCGCCTTCCAAACCAATTTGCTGGCCTTGAACGCGGCGGTAGAGGCGGCCCGTGCGGGCGAGCAAGGGCGCGGATTTGCGGTGGTGGCGGCCGAGGTGCGCAACCTGGCCAAGCGTAGCCAGGGTGCTGCGGGTGAAATTCGCACTTTGATTGCAGAGTCCTCCACCCGGGTGGGTGAAACGGTGGGCAGTATCCGGCACATCAATGAAACCATGGAGAGCCTGGTGTCGGGCATTGGCGAAATTGCCATGAACGTCAACGTCATGGCTGAAGGCAGCGCGTCACAAAGTTCCGCGCTCGAGGAAGTGGTTCATGCGGTGGGCGACCTGGATGTGCTCACCCATGAAAATGCCGAACTGGTTGAGCGTGCCAGTTTCAACTCAGACCGCTTGATTGCACAGGCCTCCACGCTGGAAATCTCGGTCGGTGACATGCACCTGCGCCAGGGCACGGCCGACCAGGCGCGGCAACTGGTGTTTGATGCCATGGCGCAAATCAAATCGGTCGGCTATGAGCAAGCGGTGCGTGACTTTCATGATCCGCAAGCAGGCTTCATTGACCGCGACATGTACATCTTCATCTTTAACCGTGCTGGTTTTTATGTGGTGCACGGGGCCATGCCCGAAAAAGACGGCTCAGACCTGCGTGCCATTCCCGGTCTGGATGCTGAAAAATTGGTAGCTGATGCCTGGGATGTGTGCGACGCAGAACAAGGCGGATGGGTCAACTACACCATCACCAACCCGGTCACGCGTGAGGTGCAGGCCAAGTCGTCGTATGTACTGCCCTTGGATCAAGACCGCCTGATCGGTTGTGGTTGCTACCTGAACGCCGAATGGTTGAACGTATGAGCGCACAAGCTTTGATGCACTTGACCGCGCAAGTGCTGCCAGTCTGGTCGCGCCAGCTGGCTGGCTCGCGCAGCCAGTCTGAGGTGGCGGTGGCGGACATGCTGGCGGCGTTTGCAGAAATTGGCCCGCACCTGGATCTGGCGGCACGCCAGTCCAAACAAATCAGCGCTGCCCTGGCACAGGGCGAGGGCGGCATCACCCAGTTGGCGCAAGCCTGCGACCAGGTGTTGCAGCCGGTGCTGGCTGGCTGCACGCCGCAGGCCACGCAAGCCATCACCCAGGTCATGGCCATGATTCACCGTTGCGTTGATGCACTTGAACAAATGGCCAAACCCTTTGAGCATGAAACCGAAATGGTGGGCCAGCAAGTGGAGCGCATGTACAAAGGCTTTCAGTACCAAGACCGCATCAGCCAGATGATGACGCTGCTGCAGGAAGATGTTGACCGACTGCACGCCACCTTGCGCACACCGCAGCCACCCGTTGATGCCGATGCCTGGCTGGCACGCTTGCAGTCCCAGTATGTGATGACCGAGCAGCGCCAACAGCACGCTGGCACAGGCCCTGTTGCAGGGCATCAACCGGACGACCAAGAAACCACATTTTTTTGACGAGGAAACAGACGATGGCACAAACTATTTTGGTGATTGACGACTCCGCCAGCTTGCGGCAGGTGGTGGCCATGGCCCTGCAAGGTGCCGGTTACGACGTGCTGCAAGCCGGTGACGGCCAGGCTGCGCTGGCGCTGCTGGACGGCCGCAAGATTCACATGGCGGTGTGTGATGTGAACATGCCGCGCATGAATGGCATTGAATTTGTCAAGGCCGCCAAAGCGCTGCCCAACTACCGTTTTTTACCGATTCTGATGCTCACCACCGAGACCCAGGAATCCAAAAAAGAAGAAGGCAAGGCCGCCGGTGCAAAAGCCTGGATGGTCAAGCCGTTCTCACCCGCGTCACTGCTCAATGCCGTCTCCAAGCTCTGCCTGCCATGAGTACGCCCTTTGAGTTGCCCGAAGAAATGACCATTTACAGCGCCGTTGAAACGCGTGATGCGTTGCTGGCCTGGGTCACCGAACAAGCAGCCCAGTCGAGCCCTGTGCTTGAAATTTCCGGGGCCAAAGTGCGCGAAGTCGATGGCTCTGGCCTGCAGCTGCTGGCCTCGCTCTCGCACACCGAGCAAACCTGGCACATGCGCCATCCAAGCGCGAGCCTGGTTGAAGCCTGTGCCCAGATCGGTTTGAGCGACTGGCTGGCCGCGCAAACGGCTGCCACCTGAGAGGGTTTTTGACATGAACCATGCATCCGACGCTGACCGCGATTTCATTGCTGCGGCCATGCCGGCCTTTATCAGCGAGGCCGGTGAACAAACCGAAGCCATCGAAACCCTGTTGCTGGAGCTGGAAGAACAGCCCGACAACCGTGAGCTGCTCGACAGCCTGTTTCGTTGTGCCCACACGGTCAAAGGCTCGGCCGGTATTTTTGGCCTGAACAAGGTGGTCGAATTCACCCACCATGTTGAAACCTTGCTGGACAAATGCCGTGATGGTGAACTGGCGCTAACCCCTGCGCTCAGCACCCTGCTGCTGCAGTGCAACGACCAGATCAAGTTTTTGGTGGACACGGCCAGTGACGAGGCGGCTGATACCGCTGATCAAAAAGAACTGCGCGCTGACCTGGTGATTCAGCTCCAGGTGTACACCGCCGGTGTGGGGCAAGCCGCGGCCGCGGGGCCCGCATCGGCTGCCACTGCGGCACCCATGCAGGGAGCGCCAGGGCCACAGGCGAGCCCCGCCGCCACGCTGTGGCAGATCAGTGCGCGCTTTGGTCAGGAGACTTTTCGCAACGGCATGGACCCGCTGTCGATTGCCAAATACCTTAAAAGTTTGGGCAGCGTCACATCGATGCACTGTTCCATTGATTCGGTGCCCGCCCTGGTGAACCTGAACCCCGAAACCTGTTACTTGAGCTTTGATATGGTGCTGGAGTCCGGTGCCACACGCGATGAGGTTGAGGGCGCGTTCAGCTTTGTGGCCGACGACTGCGAGTTCGACATCAAAGCCCCCGAGAGCCCCGAACAAAAGCTGGTGCGCGCCATTGAAGACATGCCCGCCACGCCGCGCCTGGGTGACATGCTGGTGTCGGTCGGTGCCGTGTCGCAGAGCAAGCTCACTGAGGTGCTATCAAATCAAGAGCAAACATCCGTCTATTCATCAGGGCATAAGGCCAAAATTGGTAATCTTTTGGAAGACAAGGCCGGGGTTGCCCCAGCCGTGGTCGAAGCGGCCTTGGACAAGCAGCAAAAAGCCAAAGAGTCCAGTGGCGAAGAAAACCGTTTCATCCGCGTGCAGGCCGACCGTCTGGATGCTGTCATCAACCTGCTGGGTGAGCTGGTGATAGCCGGGGCCGGGGCCAACTTGCTGGCGCGTGAAACCCGCAACGTGGCGCTGATTGAAGCCAATTTGCACATGAATGGCCTGATCGAAGAAATTCGCAACGGCACACTCGGCCTGCGCATGGTGCCCGTGGGCGAAACCTTTAGCCGTTTCAGGCGCGTGGTGCGCGACACCGCCAGCAGCCTGGGCAAAGAAGTCAATTTTGAAATTGTGGGTGGTGAGGCCGAGCTGGACAAATCCATGGTCGAAAAAATTGCCGACCCGCTGATGCACCTGGTACGCAATTCGCTAGACCATGGCCTGGAGCCGCCGCCCGAGCGCGTGGCCGCTGGCAAAACCCCTGCGGGCAAACTGGTGCTGAGCGCCAAGCACGAAACCGGTGCCATTTTGATCCGCATTGAAGACGACGGCCGCGGCATCAACCGCGAGCGCGTGTTGCAGCGCGCCTGGAACAAAGGCCTGATCGAGCAGGGTGTGACCCCTGCAGACGATGTCATCAACATGATGATTTTTGAGCCCGGCTTTAGCACCGCAGAGCAGGTCACCAACCTGTCCGGGCGCGGCGTTGGCATGGACGTGGTCAAGCGCAACATCGAAGCGCTGCGCGGCAATATCCGGCTCAACAGCCGCCCTGGCAAGGGCCTCACCGTGGACATTCGCCTGCCGCTGACGCTGGCCATCATTGACGGCTTTTTGGTCGGTGTGGGCAAGGCCAAATTTGTGCTGCCCTTGGGCTCTGTGGTGGAGGTCATCGAAGCCGGTGGCCAGCAGGTGCGCGTGGATGCCAGTGGCCGCCATGTGGTGGAGTTGCGTGGCAACGTGCTGCCGGTGGTGCGCTTGCGCACGCTCTACAGCATCGAGTCAGCTCTGCCTGAGCGCACCAGCGTGGTGGTGGTCAGTTCACCCAAGGGGCAATACGGCATTGAAGTCGAAGTGCTGTTGGGGCAGCAGCAAACCGTGATCAAACCGCTGGGGCGGCTGTTTAAAACACTGCGCGGCATCTCGGGCTCGAGCATTTTGGGCAGCGGCGAGGTGGCGCTGATTCTGGACGTGGCCTCGCTGGATGATCTGGTCACGGCGGCCACGCACCCCACACACCACGTCAGTCGTTCGGAGAGCACCACATGAGCCACCACCCAGCCCCAACTGCGGCGGCAAACAGCAGCCAAGCCACCCGCGACGAGGCGTTGCAATACCTCACCTTCAGCCTGGGTGACGAGGTGTTTGCCTTGGACATCCGCTGCGTGCGCGAGATCATCCAGCACAGCGCCATGACGGTGGTGCCCTTGATGCCCGAATTTGTGCGCGGGGTCATCAACCTGCGCGGCGCGGTGGTACCGGTGATTGACCTGCAGTCGCGCCTGGGCCGCCCCCGCGCCGACATTGGCAAAAAAACCTGTGTGATCATTTTTGATGTCGGCCCCGAGGGCGACAAGGTCGAGCTGGGTTTGCTGGTGGATGCCGTCAGTGAGGTGATTGACATTGCCCCTGCCGCCATTGAGCCACCTCCCCAGTTTGGTACCACCATTGCACGTGAATTCATGCGCGGCCTGGGCAAAGTGGGGGCTGCGTTCATTGTGATTCTGGAGCCCGAACGCGCCCTGAACATTGACGACATGGTGGCGTTGACCGAATAGCACCGAGCCGAATTTTTACCCTTTCAAAAACCCTGAGCCCTTCAAAAATGAACTTGCAAAACTTCTCCATCAAGTCTCGCATTCTGGCCGGTGTGGCCTTGCCCATTGTGCTGTTTATCGGCTTCACGCTGTGGTTTTCAGGCCAGCTCACGCAGGTCAAACAAAGCCTGCAGCAGGTGGCCGGGCAAAGTGTCGAATACGCCTTGCTGGCCACCGCCGTGGATAAAAATGTGGTGCAAATCCAGCAGTTTTTGTCGGATGTGTCGGCCACGCAAGGCAAAGACGGGCTGGACGACGGCTTTCAAAAAGCCAAAGAAAATTTTGATGCCCTGAACGCTGGCCTGGCCAAATTCGAGCAACATTTTTCAAGCACGGGCCAGGTTGAACAAACCAAGCAGGTGCAGGCCATCAAGTCTGATGCAGCGGCTTATTTTGCCGCTGGCAACACCATGGCGCAGGCCTTTGTGGCGGCGGGCCCCAGCGCTGGCAACAAGCTCATGGGTGGCTTTGATGCCGCCAGTGAAAAACTGCAAAAAGAGCTGGAACCCTTTGTGACCGCGCAAGTGGCGCAAATGAAAACCGACTTGGCGCAGGCTTCGGCCAGAACCGACCAGGTGGCGCAAATGGGCCTGGTGATGGTGGTGCTGGCAGTGATTCTGGCGGCGCTGGTAGCCTTGTGGATCATCAGCAGCATCACCCGCCCGCTGGTACGGGCACTGGGCGTGGCGCGCGAGGTGGCTGCCGGTAACTTGAATGCCAACATTGAGGTCGACCAGAGCGAAATCGGCCAGTTGATGGCCCCGTTGGCCAAGATGCAGGGCACGTTGCAAGACTTTGAAGCCGCGCAGCTGGAGATGGCACGCCAGCACGATGCCGGCATGCTCGACTACACCATGCCCGTGAACCAGCTCGAAGGGGCTTACCGTGCCATGGCGCAGTCCATCAACACCCTGGTGCAGTCCCACATAGCGGTCAAGATGAAAGTGGTGGAGGTGGTCGGCGCTTACACCGCAGGCAACCTCGATGTGCAAATGGATCGCCTGCCAGGCCAAAAGGCCCGTGTCACGGCGGCCATGGACCAAGTGCAAAGCGCCATGAAAGCCGCTGCCGAAGCCGCTACCTTCAACCAGCGCATCCGCTTAAGCCTGGACAGCCTGCCGGTGTGTGTCACGGTCTCCAACGACCAGGCTTTGCTGGTGCATGCCACGCCCCCAGCCAAAGAACTGCTGAAACTGTTTGGTGGCAGCAGCTTCGATACCGACAAGTTCTACGGCAACAAACTCAGCAGCTTGTTCCAGGACCCGGCCGATGCGGCCAAGTTTGACCAGGCCATGCGCTCAGGTGAAACCGTGGACATGGGCATTCAGGGACGTCAGCTGCGGCTGCTGGCGCGTCCGGTGCATAACAGCGCAGGCGAAGCCATTGGCCGCATCACCCAGTGGATTGACCGCACCGATGAAATTGCCTCAGAGCAAGAAGTCTCGCGC
>JBGSRY010000107.1:0-1921 GCA_041737325.1 Rhodoferax sp.
GTGGTGTATGGGCTGGGCCAATTGCTGGAGAGTTTTGTGCTGACCCCCAAGTTGGTGGGCGAGCGCATTGGCTTGCACCCGTTGGCGGTTATTTTTGCCTTGTTGGCGTTCGGCCACTTGCTGGGTTTTGTGGGCGTGCTGATGGCGTTGCCGGTGAGTGCGGTCTTGCTGGTGGCGATTCGGCGTTTGCGCAGCGCTTACCTGGCCAGCACACTGTACCTTGACGCATGAGCCACATGATGCAACAGCTGGTGCTTGACATGGGCCTGCCCACCGGGCCGACGCTGGCCAATTTTTGCGCCGGGCCCAACGCGGCGCCACTGGCGCACCTGAAACTCTGGCTCGGCGACAGCCCTCATGCGTTGCGGTCACCTGTGCCCACGTACCTGTGGGGCGGCAGTGGTTGTGGCAAAACGCATTTGCTGCAGGCCTTGTGCAGCGTGCTGCAGCAGCAGGGCGCAAGCGTGGGCTGGCTCGGTGCCAGCGCGCCCGCGTCGGCTGAATTTGACGAGCGCTGGGCCTGCGTGTTGCTTGACGATGTGCATGCCTTTGATGTGCACCAGCAGCAAACCGCGTTCAACTGGTTTGTCAATGCCCAGACGCACCAAATCGCGGTGATTGCCGCTGGCAGCCTGCCGCCGGCCGACTTGAAGCTGCGTGACGACCTGCGCACGCGCCTGGGCTGGGGTACGGTGTTTGCCCTGCAAGCCTTGAGTGAACCCGAGCGCCGCGCCGTGCTGCGCCAAGCGGCCGACGTGCGCGGTATCGTTTTAAGTGACGAGGTGATGGACTTCATGCTGACCCGTTTCAGCCGCGATCTGGGCAGCCTGATGGAGTTGCTGAACCTGATGGACGGCTACGCCCTGCAAACCCAGCGCGCCATCACCATTCCCCTGATTAAAACCATGATGGACAACACTTGAACATGAAACTGGCGCTTTTTGACCTGGATCACACCCTGATCCCGATGGATTCAGATTACGAGTGGGGCGTGTTCACCACCGCGCTGGGCTGGAACGATGCCGAAGCATTTACCCAGCGCAACGACGTGTATTACCAGCAGTACAAGGCAGGGACGCTTGACATTCACGACTACGTGCGTTTTGCAACGGAAGCCATTCGTCGCCAAGGTGCTTCAAAATCAATAGCTGCTCATCAAGAATACATGAGGGCTATCGTTCAAAAAGCCATACAACCCCAGGCCCTGGCTTTGGTACAAAAGCACCAGGCAGCGGGCGATGCGGTGGTGATCGTCACGGCCACCAACGAATTCGTTACGCGCCCGATTGCCGACGTGTTTGGCGTGCCCGAGCTGATTGCCATCAACCTGGTGCGCGACCCGGCAAACCAATGGTTCACTGGTGAGATTGACGGCACGCCCTCGTTTCGCGACGGCAAGGTGACGCGGGTGCAAGCCTGGCTTGCCGCGCGTGGCCTGAACTGGGACAGCATTGAGGCCACTTTTTACACCGACTCGATCAACGACTTGCCCTTGCTGGAGCGTGTGGCACACCCGGTGGCCACCAACCCGGACGCACCCATGCGCGCCATCGCCACCCAGCGTGGCTGGCGCATACTCGACCTTTTTCAAAATTCCTCAGAATGTTGAGGACAGAGCTGGTCTGCTTCGCAGACTGCGGTCTGTCCCACAAATAATATGATTAAAAAATTCATCAACAAACTCTTGGGCAAGCCCGACACACCGGCCAAACCCCGCTTTGGCAAACGCATGGAGCTGGGCGCAGCCGAGCACGGCATCAACCCCAAGCTGGTCGATGAGCACGCCAAAAACGTGGTGCGCACACTTAAACAGGCGGGTTTTGAGGCCTACATCGTCGGTGGCGCGGTGCGTGACCTGATGCTGGGCCTGGCACCCAAAGATTTTGACGTGGCTACCAACGCCACGCCGGAGCAGGTCAAG
>JBGSRY010000108.1:0-4602 GCA_041737325.1 Rhodoferax sp.
CTGGCTGACACCATTGGGCAGCGCGGTCTGGCCGTCCAGCGATGCGGCCATCTTCATCCGAACCCACGGTGTTTTGCGAATCATGCGGCTGAAAAAGCCGATGTTGAGTTCGCGTGCCGCAAGCGCCAGCGGGTCGTCGGGTGGCAGCACCTGCACGTCGATCCCGGCTGCACGCATGCGTGCAAAACCCTGGCCAGCGACCAGTGGGTTGGGGTCGGTGTGGGTGGCTACCACCCGCTTGATGCCTGCCGCAATGAGTGCGTCGCAGCACGGCCCGGTGCGGCCCTGGTGGGCGCAGGGCTCCAGCGTGACATAAGCGGTGGCACCTTGAACAATGAACCCTTTGGCGGCAGCATCACGCAGTGCCATGATCTCTGCGTGTGGGCCACCCGCTTGCTGGGTGTGACCTTGACCAAGCACCTTGCCGTCGGGCGTGGTGATGACACAGCCGACACGGGGGTTGGGGGAGGTGAGGATGAGTGCGGATCGAGCTTGTTGGAGCGCGTGATGAAGTTTCAACATTTCAACTTAGCGCCAGCAATTGGCCCAAGTATCTGTACCCGACACCCCTTTAACTCCCGCTTCTGTGATCGAAAGTGTGCCGCAACGGGTGTCCTGGGTTTGTGCACCGGTAGGTGTTGCATTGATGGTGTAGGTGGTCGCTGTAGGTTGTGCCGTAGCAAAAGCAAAGGTGTAGCGCCCGGCTACTTCGTTCGCACAGGTTGGTGCAGGAACCGCCGCACCGGTGTAGATCAGGTTGCTGGTGTAGTAGCGCTCCATTTGCTGTGACATTTCTGTCAAACAACTGCCAGCGGTGACCCGGTGGGTGCGCAGCACATGCGTTTGGTACGAGGGGTACGCCACTGCCGCCAGTATGCCTATGATGGCCACTGTGACCATCAACTCCATCAGGGTGAAGCCACGCTCAAGATTTTTATGCATCATCATGTATCAGTCAGAAATAATTTCACGCCAGGAAATGCGGCCTTTAAGTACGCCACCTAGGCCGGGATTGCCGCCAGGGATACCGCCGCTACCCAGGTTAAGACCAACGTCATCAACACGTTTACCAGTTGTTGTGCCACCACTGCTAGAAGTTACGCCAGAACTGGTTCCGCCAACTACCAGACGGTCGCCAATCAAGGAGGGGCGGCTTGGCAAACCAACCCCCAAGTCGACCGCGCCAATGATCTCACTGCCCAAAAGGTCGTCGGTGTAATCCTTGTTGTTGTTCACATCCAGAATGCCGACAGAAGTTGCTCCCCCTGAAAAGGGATCGATCACATTGATAAAACCAGAACCACCCGGTATGCAAGGGTCGCTCGAATCTGGAATCATGGAGCTGGCGATAAGCGCAGGCTTGGCTAGATTCAGTAGCAACGACTCGGTCACGATGCGTTCTTTTGTGCTGGTAGAAAAATCCAGATACCAACCTTTCTTGCCCGCCATGTCAGATGCACTTGCCACAGAAAATGAGCGCACCAGGTTATTTGAAAAAGTACTGGTGAGCGAGATGCTCCGTTGCTTGAGTTCTGAACGACTGGAGATGGCCACACCATTGTCAATCAAGCCATACCAAGTTTGGGTTTGTGTATCGTAAGAGTCGGTGCTGCGGAAATAGGAACCTGTGCCAAAAAAGACATAGCGTTTACCTTCGTGGAGGTCACCAGTGACATTGTTGATACCAGATGCGAGTGGTGCAGTGATGGGTTGTGCAACACCGCCAGGATTTACAGCGGTGAACAAAGGTGTTGACCCCCCAAAGGCATTTGCCCAACTGGTTGGGTTGGTGCTGCTCACATCAAATTTCCAGACATTGCCCTTCAGATCACCCGCATAGATGATGTCCACCGTACCATTGCTGTCGGTATCCACCCCTGTGGGAGTAGTCATACCGTTGTCGGAGGCGATACCGGTGTCAATTTTATTGATGCTGGCAATGCCGCCCGCAGAGTTCAATTGCATGATGTACAAGACAGCTTTTTGGTTGGGGCTGTTGTAGCCGTTGCCAAAAACAATGGCTTCTTTTCCACCATTCATGCTAATGTATGTCGGGCTGCCTAATACATAGCCTAGGTCGTTGTCAGCGGCTGCAGTTGTGCTGGCTGCGGGGGTGTATTCCCACAAGAATTTGGAGCTGTCAAAAACATCAGGTTGTGTGACATCCAGTGCAAATAAACCGCGACCACCCCTACCCAAGCTGGCTGCCAGGATTTTTTTATTGCTGTTGTAAGTTGTGGCTGGCGACACCACAATATCGCCATCTACAAAATAAGTGTGCTCGTAACCTGGGTCGGAAAGGGTCTTGAGTTTGCTCAAAGACTCACGTGGAATAAAACCAAACACCTCTGTACCAGCTGCGCCAGTAATGCCGCTGTCACTGCCCTTGAAGGCGTGCAGCATGCCGTCGTTGGCACCCACGTAAATTACATTTTTACTGCTTTCGTAAAAAGGTGACGAGTGCACGATATCACCCAGCACGGTAGTGCTATTGCGTTTGCGAAACTGACCGCTGCCACTGGTGGTGAGCTCGTTGGCCCTGTCGCCGCGTAAATAGTCAACCACGTTGGCGCTTGCCAGTGTAGTTTTGTCAGTTGAATCCAAAACGCCATATTTGAACTCGACTACGCCACCAGTACCGTTAATGTAGATTTTTCTGGTTGAAGCAGCAAACATTTTGTCTTTGGCGTTCCACTCTTCGGTGTTGCTGATACGCCCACCGCTGAACGGAAAGGCAATCAAATCCCCAGACCATTCTGCGGAGCTAAAACGTGCCTGGAACACGCGACTGTCGCTGCCCACTTGGGTGCTGTTGGCAATGACGTTGCTGGCGCTGGAATCAGTTGCCAGTACCGCTTCAAAGGCTTTCTTGAGAGAATCTTTAAGTTTGTAAGGATTCTGAACAAGAAAGTAATTATCTGGTACGCCGTCTCCGTCAAGATCCCACTCAGAGGCTCCATCGGGTTTGTTGTTGCCATTTTTGTCTTTGAATCCGCCCCATTTGGCCGCAATACGCAAGGGATCCGGTAGCAGGGCGGCACTGCCGGCTGTACTTGGGGTAAATGTGAATGTTGCGGGGGTATCACCAATTTTTGGCAATTGTGAACAACCGGCAGGTGGTGTGGTGACATCACAATCTCCTGGTAATTTTCCGGCAGGTACGTTCAGAAAATAATTTTGCGCATAGGTCTCATCTTGGGCTACCAAGTACACGCCATCATGGGTAGTCCCAGAAATGGCGTACCCCATGTTTTGTTTCATACCACCGGCTTGGTAGGTAGGCGTTACTGTGACAGACAGGGTGTTGTCTGCATTGGCTTTTACATCGTAGAGGGCAATGGCATCCATATCATGATCGCCGCCTTGTTCTACGTCTTCGTAGTTGATCAAGAAAGTCGCTTGATAGCGTCCCCCGTTGACGCTGGTATTCTTGTCACTTGAATTCGAGTTGGCAATGGTTGTGACATAAAAATCGACGATTTGATTGGTGGGTTGGTAGTCTCCTCTGGTTGCACTGATGCCCGATCCCCCGACCGATTTTGCAAATGGAACCAATGTGATGAATTTGCCATTGGGCAAGTTGGCTTTAATCTCTGGTAGAGGGGAGGTCAAGGCCACTACAAACGTGTCGACGTTTTGTGTGCCGGTCAAGTCAGAGCGCAAGTCAGTTCTTTTAGCGTGATAAGCCACAGAAGCAGAATAAAAACTGCCTTGTTTAGCAGGTTCGCCAGGTGCTAATCCTCGAATTGATCCAATAGATGTCACGTCTTTGGCGGTGGGTGCGGCATCATAATTTGCATCAGATTGACCAATGAACTTTGTCCCCTTCAAACTGTAAAAAGTTTCATTGTTAGTGATGGTGTCTCCCTCAGCCTTGACATCGATGGATAAATCCGAACTGAATGTATTAAATGCGCTGCCTGGTAATTGATCAGAGTCAAAGGATGGATAGACATCTGAGATGGTCAGAAAGCTGGCACGCGCGCATCTTGGGGCTTTGGCCGCACTATCGGTGGCGTATGGATCATCCCAAGTCACGGTAGACAACCCAACATCGGTGTCAACGGTTGAAGTGCCAGAAAAAGCCAGAGTGGGTGTCTTTTTACCAGCAAAGTAACGCTCGGCTTCGAACATCATTTCACCGATGGGGTTGCCCCAATCCACCAACTGACCCTCGGTAGGTGCTTTGGCCGAATCAGCGTAAGGGTTGCCTTTCCAATACTCTGAACTGCTGCTGCTCTGGTTGAATCCACGAACTCTCAGGTTGTTGAAGGTGTTCACTATTTTTGCACCTGACTGAAACTGACCGCTGTTTGCATCGACTTCGTCTTTGAATGACGAAACAACTTTGCGCAAACGACCACCGGACATGTGCTGGTCATAACTTCCGGTCATCAGACCAAATTTCATGGCATCCGTTTCACCATAGTCGTGCAGCAACCCAGTAGGTTTGTAGTAACCAGTTGGGTAAAGCTTGCAGTCGGTATGGAATGTTTTGGTGCACACCCTGACCCGGACGGTGCGGTTTTCTTCCGCTCCAGTACCTTTTGGAAAACTCCCTGTGGATAAGTCGTCAGCTAAAACAGGACGTTCTTTTGAGGC
>JBGSRY010000531.1:0-3709 GCA_041737325.1 Rhodoferax sp.
ACCTGATGGCCGAGGTGGACAGCATCGTGTTGCCACCGGCTACGCTGACGCAGTCCGAGTTGTACGGCATCGTCAACGCCATTCGCCTGCAGGAAACCACCTACAAATCATCCGGCTCGGTGCACGGCTGCGCTTTGTTCAAGGGCGCGCAGATGCTGGTGTTCATCGAAGACGTGGGCCGCCACAACGCCTTGGACACCATTGCGGGCTGGATGTGGATGCAAGATGAAGAAATGACCGGCGCGGACAAGGTGTTCCACACCACCGGTCGGTTGACCAGCGAGATGGTCATCAAGTCAGCACAAATGGGCGTGCCCATCGTCGTTTCACGCAGCGGCATCACGCACATGGGGCTGGAGGTGGCGCAGCGCCTGGGCCTGTGTGCCATTGGCCGCGCTACGAACAAGCGCTTTCTGTGCTACAGCGGGGTAGAACGGTTGCACTTGCAGCCTGAGTTGCTGGACCCCACAGTGCCTGTGGCTTAGGCCACCAGTTGACTCATGAATTCAGCCGCAGACGGAAGGCGCGGCCGACTTCATTTGCAAGCGCATCCAGCCTTTTATCCAGGCTCCAGATGAAGGTGTTTTCAGCCAGCAAAGCGCTGGCCAGCAAGCTCAAATCCACAAAGCCGCAGCCGCGACCATAAAGCTGCCTGGCATCCAGTAGTTCCAGGAGTTCGTCTTGGGTTGCCACCGGCGCGGTGCTCAGCTCAGACAACGTCTGGATGATTGCCTTGCGGTTTGGGGGTGTTCCACAGGCCACTTCGGCCACTACAAAAGGATGGCAGATAACCAGATCGGCCTCAAGCAACGCCACCAAATGTTCGTTACGCTGTTTGAAATGCCCAACCCAGACAGAGCTATCGACCAGCACCTTCACGCTGCAGTGACCGCACCGCGCCGCCGTGCCACCAACTTGATGTCAGGCGCTTGCCCGCCCAACGCGGCTAGGCGTCGTGCGGTCTGCTGCTGGATAAAGGCCTTGACACATTGGCGGATCAATTCAGACTTCTCCAGCCCCGGCTCCGCCAACGAAACCGCCTTGGCAAAAAGTTGGTCATCAATGGTGAGTGTGGTGCGCATGGGTTGACTTCCGTTCAATAATGGCATCATTTTGCATCAAATCACGCATCTTGCGTGACCAATACCCATGCTCGTGCCCCCAAGCTTTAACCCAAACAATCCATTTGCGTTTAAGGGGCTGAAGGGTGGTCTCCAGCTCACAAAGCACCCATCTGCGGTTTCGTTACCCCATGAAAATTTCGTTTCTGCAACTGGGCTGGCGCAGCCTGACACGTGACTTGCGCGCCGGTGAACTGCGCCTGCTGATGGTGGCGGTGACGCTGGCGGTGGCAGCGCTCACCGCCGTGGGCTTTTTTGCCGATCGACTCAAGGGCGGTCTGCAGCGTGACGCGCGCCAACTGCTTGGTGGTGACGCGGTGGTGGTCAGTGACAACCCGGTCCCGGTCGCGTTCATGGAGCAGGCACGCACGCTAGGCCTGCAGCAGGCGCAAAACCTCACTTTCCCGACCATGGCGCGTGCACCTGATGCACGCGGTGGGCAGATCAAACTGGTGGCGCTCAAGGCGGTGGAAGCGGGCTACCCGCTGCGTGGCCAGTTGCGATTGCGCGCCAGTGCCGAGGCGGGTGCACCTGAAACCAGCGTGCGCGCCGTGCCGCTGCCGGGGCGGGTCTGGGTTGAAGCGGCGGTGCTGGAGAGTTTGAACCTGCGCGTGGGTGACACGCTGCTGCTGGGCGACAGCAGCCTGCACATTGACCAGGTGCTGGTGAACGAGCCCGACCGGGGTGCGGGTTTCATGAACTTTTCACCGCGCGTCATGATGAACCTGGCCGATGTTGCCGCCACTGGCCTAGTGCAACCGGCCAGCCGCTTGCGTTACCGCCTGGCGGTAGCGGGGGACGAGCAACCGGTGCAGGCGTTTGTGGACTGGGCGCAGGCGCAGGTGCAGTCGCACGCGGTGCGTGGCACGCGGGTTGAGGCCTTGCAAGGCGGTCGCCCTGAGCTGGGCACGACGCTGGAGCGGGCCGAAAAATTTCTGAACCTGGTGGCGCTGCTGGCAGCGTTGCTCAGCGCCGTGGCGGTGGCATTGGCCGCACGTGGCTTTGCCGCCAGCCACCTGGACGACTGCGCCATGTTGCGTGTGCTGGGTTTGCCCCAGCGCACCATTGCCGGGGCCTACAGCTTTGAATTTGTGCTGGTGGGCTTGCTGGCCAGCGTGGCCGGGGTAGCGCTGGGTTTTGCCGTGCATTACGGCTTTGTCGCGCTGCTGGCGGGCTTGGTAGATGCCAGCTTGCCCGCGCCGGGCCTGTGGCCGGTGCTGTTTGGCCTGGGCATGGGCTTGACGCTGCTCTTGGCGTTTGGTCTGCCACCGGTGCTGCAATTGGCGCAAGTGCCGCCGCTGCGCGTGATCCGCCGTGACGTGGGTGGTTTGAGGCCCGCATCGCTGTCGGTGCTGGGGGTTGGTTTGCTAGGTTTTGCTGCGCTGCTCATGGCCGCCAGCAGCGATGTCAAACTGGGCCTGATCGCGGTGGGTGGTTTTGCGGCGGCCACGGTGTTGTTTGCTGCTTTGAGCTGGCTGGCCGTCAAGCTGCTGCGTGCGCTGGTGAACGATGCCACGGCCCCCACCGCGCTGGTACTGGCCACGCGCCAACTGGCGGCACGCCCGGCGTTTGCCGTGGTGCAGGTCAGCAGCCTGGCGGTGGGCTTGTTGGCGCTGGTGTTGCTGGTGCTGCTGCGCACCGACCTGGTGGCCAGCTGGCGCGCCGCCACACCGGCTGATGCGCCGAATCGCTTTGTCATCAACGTCATGCCCGAGCAGGGCGCGGCTTTCCAGCAAGCGCTCAAAGAGGCCGGGGTGGCCAAGTTTGACTGGTTCCCCATGATTCGTGGCCGCCTGGTGGCGGTCAATGACCAAGCCGTCAACCCCGAAGACTTTGCTGACGAACGCGCCCGCAGCTTGGTCAACCGCGAGTTCAACCTCTCGCACAGCGCCCAGCTGCCCGAGCAAAACAGCACCGTAGCCGGGCGCTGGCAAGCCAATGAGGCCGGGGCCATCAGCATGGAAGAGGGCATTGCCAAAACGCTTGGTCTGGCGTTGGGCGACCGCCTGACGTTTGACGTGGGTGGCCTGCAGGTGGTGTCGCAAATCACCTCATTGCGCAAGGTGGACTGGGGTTCGCTGCGTGCCAATTTCTTTGCCATGTACCCGGTGGCCCAGCTCGACGGTGTGCCCGCCACCTACATGAGCGCTTTCAAGGCCCCGGCGCAGCGCGGTTTTGATGCCGCGCTGGTGCGTCAATTCCCCAACATCACCAACGTCGACATGACCGCCACCATTGGCCAGATACAGCGCGTGCTGGACCAGGTGATTGGCGCGGTGGAGTTTTTGTTTGCCTTCACCCTGGCCGCAGGTCTGGTGGTGCTGTTTGCGGCCGTGACGGCCACGCGTGAAGAGCGTGCGCGTGAATTTGCTGTTCTGCGCGCGGTGGGTGCCAGAAGCAGTTTGCTGCGCCAGGTGCAGCGCATTGAGCTGGCGGGCGTGGGCCTGCTCGCGGGTTTGTTGGCCTCCATGGTGGCCAGCGCGGTGGGCTGGGCGCTGGCCAGGTATGTGTTCAACTTTGACTGGGCCGTGTCGCTGTGGGTGCCGCTGTGGGGTGCGCTGGCCGGTGCGGCGCTGGCGTTGGCAGCG
>JBGSRY010000537.1:0-2478 GCA_041737325.1 Rhodoferax sp.
CAGCGTGGCGATCACGGGCACAGGGGCCGTCTGGCGGGTGAGCTTGTTGACAATCTTGAAGACGTCGTCCACCGGCTGCCCCAGGGCTTGCGCCAGCGTCCAGCCGGTGAGTTTTTGCGCCACCGGGTTGAGCAGCGTCACGCGCGCCTGGGCATCGGTGGCAATCACCGCATCGCCAATCGAGTTGAGGGTGACGGCGAGCTTTTGCGCGCCATCCTGCGCTGCAGCGTTGGCTTGCCGCAACTGGCGATTGTTTTCTTCCTGTGCGGCCAGCAAACGTCGGGTTTCGAGGTGGCTGTCGCTTTTGATCTTGAAAATGACCAGCATCAGCGCCATCAGCCCCAGCGCCCCAATGCGGGGGTGATTTACCCAAAGGTCGAAATACAGGCCAGAGCCAGCCAACAGCAGCGCAGCGGCCAGCCAGATCAAGGGTTTGGAGGGAAGTTTCAAAGGGTTTGCCAGGTGAAGCCAGCCGATAGTGGCCTGCTGTGGGTGTGCTTGCAGCATAGCGGCCAATGCCCGTTGGCTGTGTGCGCTGGCGCACATAACACCATTTATCAATCAAAATGACTTGTAGCCCTTATGAAATATGGGCTAGCAGCTCTTTTATTGATAGTGTTTATTTTGCCAGCCATCAAAAGCCTTATGAGCCACTGTGTACGCAGGCGCACAGACGCATGCGGGGTCTGCCTTCCACAATGGTCTTTCGCCCGTGACTGCCTCCAAGCGCTCACGATTGAACTTTTAAATCTTGTCTGGAGACATTCACCATGAACCACACTCCCCGTTTTTACGCCGCCGTTTCGGCTGCACGGTTGGCCGCCACCTTCGCTTTGGGTGGCTGTGCCGGTATGACGCATCAAGAAAAGGGCACCGCCACCGGTGCCGTGATTGGTGGCGTGGCTGGCAATGTGCTGTGCGGCGGCCTGGCCTGCACCGGCATCGGCGCTGCCGTGGGCGGCGTGGTAGGCCACGAAGTCAGCAAATAATTCCGTTTCCAGATCGATACGACACCAGGCGCGAAGCCGCAGACAGTACAGACGTACGGCAAGGCGCAGCAACAACGTGTCGGATTGATATGGAAATGGAATAGCCAGCAGCCCGCTCCATCAAGCGATGGGCGGGCTGTTTTTTTGTGCGCCTGCCAGCGGCGCGGTCAGGGCAAGGGGTTAAATCTGTGATTTGAAGTAGCTGAACGAGTGCACAAAGGCATCGCGCACCTTGTCCATTTCGGCCACCATGCCGTCCCAGGCGCTCTCGGTGCTGGCCTGCATGTCGGCCAGTTTGGTTTTGGCCAGGGCGGACTGTTTACCTTAACGGGCGATGACCTTGCCTTGTGCGTCAGACAGGATGATTTCCACGCGGCGGTTCAACTGGCGGTTGGACGGCGTGTCGTTGGCAGCCACCGGGAACGACTCACCGTAACCGCGCATCGCCACCCGGCCCGGTGCTACACCGAGTTGCTGCAACGCGTTTTGCACGGCCGTGGCTCGGCGCTCAGACAAGCCCTGGTTGTAGGCCGCCGCACCGGTGCTGTCGGTAAAACCTTCGATCAGCACGTTGCGCTGCGGGTTGTTTTGCAAGATGGTGGCGAGCTTTTGCGCGCTGGCCATGCCTGCGCTGTTCAGGCGCGACAAGTCGGTGCCAAACAACACGTCACCCAGGGTAATGACCGTGCCACGGGCAGTTTTTTTGGCGGCCAAATCTGCCAATTGCGCTTCCAGTTGGGCATTGCGCTGCTGGGCGGCGGCGGCTTCGTCCTGGGCCAGCGCGGTCTGTTGCTTGGCATGGGCAGCGTCGGTTTGCGCGATCACCGCAGCCTGGTTAGCCGCATGGGCGCGAATCTGGGCGGCGTTGGCTTCGTTGGTGCGCTGGTCCAGCACCAACTGGTCACGCTGTTTGCCCGCGTTGGCCACCTCGGCCTCGGCTACTTTGCGCTTGGTCACTTCTTGCGTCAGGGCAATTTGCTGCCGCGCCAGGTAAGCCAGCTTGTCAATGTCGGCATCGCTGTTGCCCTCGGCGGCGCTGGCATCGGCCTTGGCCATGGCATCGCTGGCTTGTTTCATCTCCAGCGGGGCGTAGGTTGCAACGTTCGGGCTGGCTTGCGCCATGCGGTATTCAACGCGGGTCTGGTTCAGCAAGGAGGTGGCTTTGGGCGTGGAGCCGCAGGCTGCCAGCAGCGCGGCCACAGCCAAAACGATGGGGGTGAGTAGGTTGTTTTTCATAGGAATTTCCAGTGTCTGTAGGGTGATGAAGCGGTTCAGTTGTTGCGCTCAAGCGCTTCGTTCAGCACGCGAATGTCGTCTTGCAGCGCAGCAGCAGCGGCTTGGGCCTTGGCTGAATTGGCTTTGCCCTGCGCCAGCTTGGCATCCGCCTGGGCTTGGGCAGCCAGGTCACGCGCCCGTTTGTAGTCTTTGTCCGCCATGGCCTTGTTGGCCTGGGCCATCTTGTCGCGGGCAGCGTTCATCTCAACCGGCG
>JBGSRY010000187.1:0-3024 GCA_041737325.1 Rhodoferax sp.
ATGGTGGTGAGTTGGGAGCTGATCAAGGGCTGAAAGTCCATCAAACCCAGCACATCACGCTGCAGGTCGATGCCGGGCGCAATTTCAATCAGCTCCAGTGCCGGGGCCTCTGGCGTGCCGGTGAGCTGAAACACACAACGCTCGGTCACGTACAGCACGTGCTGGCCACGGCGACGCGATTCGCGTGCGCTGAAGGTGCGGTGTTCAACTTGCTGGATAAATTTGCGCTGTGTGCCTTCGCTGTCTATCAGCAGCCGGCCAGCCGTGACATGGCAGCGCAAACCCGTGGTGGTGAACGTGCCCACAAACACCACTTTTTTGGCATTCTGGCTGATGTTGATGAAGCCACCGGCCCCGGCCAGATGGTCACCAAACTTGCTGACATTGAGGTTGCCCTGCGCATCGGCTTGCGCCAGACCCAGCACCGCCACGTCCAGTCCGCCGCCGTCGTAAAAGTCAAACTGACTTGGTTGGTCGATCACCGCCTGGGCGTTCACCGCCGCGCCAAAACTCAAGCCACCCGCTGGTATGCCGCCAATCACGCCTGGCTCGGCGGTCAGGGTCAGCAGGTCAAACACCTTTTCTTCGGCGGCTACGCTGGCCACGCCCTCGGGCATGCCAATGCCCAGGTTGACCACGCTGTTGGGGCGCAGCTCCAGCGCGGCGCGCCGGGCAATGACTTTGCGCTCAGACAGCGCCATGGGCTCGATCAAGTCCATGGGCACGCGGATTTCGCCTGAATAGGCCGGGTTGTAGGCCTCGGCAAAAGTTTGCATGTGGTGTGCCGCATCGGTGGCTACCACCACCGCATCCACCAGCACGCCGGGCACTTTGACACTGCGCGGGTGCAGCGTGCCGCGCTCGGCCAGGCGCTCCACTTGGGCGATCACAATGCCGCCGCTGTTGTGTGCCGCCATGGCAATGGCCAGGGCTTCGAGCGTGAGGGCTTCGCGTTCCATGCTCAGGTTGCCGTCAGGGTCGGCCGTGGTGGCGCGGATGATGCCCACATGGATCGGGAACGCTTTGTAGAACAGGTAGTCGCGACCCGCCACGGTCATGCGTTGCACCAGGTCTTCGGTGGTGCAGGTGTTGATCTTGCCGCCGCCAAACAGCGGGTCAACAAAGGTGTCCAGCCCCACGTGCGTCAGCGTGCCGGGCTTGCCAGCGGCCATGTCGCGAAACAGGTGGGTGATCACGCCCTGGGGCAGGTTGTAGGCCTCGATCTGGTTGGTCACCGCCAATTGTTGTAGCTTTGGTACCAGGCCCCAGTGGCCACCTACCACGCGTTTGACCAAGCCGGCGTGGCCCAAGTGGTTCAGGCCACGGGTTTCACCATCACCCTGACCTGCGGCGTAAACCAGGGTCAGGTTGTGTGGCGATCCGTGGCCGGTTTCTGTTTGGGTTTGCACAAAACGCGCTTCCAGTGCCAGCGCAATTTCTTCGGCAAAACCAATGCCAACAAAACCGCCGGTGGCCACGGTGTCGCCGTCGTGGATCAGACGCACCGCGTCAAACGCACAGACCACCTTGTTGGGCTTGGTACCTGTGGTCTGCAGGTCATTGAACTGGGTATGCACGGCCTACTCCTGGGCATCCATTTTTTGCATGCAGGACAACCGCCACCGCACGTGCGCGCCAGTCTAAACCCCTTGGCTGACGCAGGGCTGCACCGTGTTTGCAGCCCTGCAGTTGGGGCGCTAGAGCAGTAGTCCTGACTGGATGATGCAGAATTATTCGATCATTCTCGTCAATGTCTGAATATTTGGCTGTTGTTTTTCCAATTGAGATTGATTCACCAACACACTTTTTCCTGCTAGCTGGTAGTTTCGTGGTGCGAGTCTCATGATCGGAATGCCCAAGGCACTCGACACAACTGAAGCGGTATTTGCGTCGACCACTTCATACTGAAACATCCGGGTGAACGCTGCTCGTGTGGTTGGAATTCCAGCTCCTTGCGGGTGTATACAAAAATCGTTTGGATTTTGTTGCCAGACCGCCCAAACTTCGTCTCTGATTTCGTTTATGACTTGTTTGAATGCAATAGCAGAATGCCGGTTTATTGTGGTCAATCTATTGCCGACGTAACAATATATTTTTGGGGTCGTCATTCGGAACTGTTCTGTCTTGACCGCAAATTCTGAGCGCTCTCCACCTCGAGCGCGATTTGTTCCATAGAGAAGCGAGAGGACTGCACGAACCGCACGCTTGGATGACCCATCTGCTGAGAATGGAATGATCAGTCGGTCTGATGCAGACATCGCCAACTCTGTGTACATGGTGAAACTAGGGTTGCAATCAATGAAGATGGTGTTTTCTTGGTTATTCCAAGACGTTCGAATGTCGTGGATTAGATCGCTGATCCAGCTATGGACAATTCGCCAGGCATCCGCAGGACCTGTGTTCGCCGCACCAGAGACCCGCGAAGCCTGGAGCTCAAGGCGCTCGTCGCCGGTAACCAGGAACAGATTTCGAGGAATTTCAGCATTGTTGATGCTTGGTTGTGCCAAGAAAGTGGCCCCCGTATTGGGCGTAATGTACGGACTCGTAATCCGCGCGTCGATGTATCCCGCAATAGTGTTTCCTTGCTCAGCGGATTCAGTCAGTCTACTTTCTCCCTCGATGATCCCTCCAAGCAGCATGCTCGAAACATTTGCTTGTGGGCAAAGATCCACTACTAACACCTTTTGGTCCGGATGCGTTCGAGCGTATTCCGTAGCGATTTGAAACGTCAAATAACTTTTGCCAACGCCGCCTTTGTTGTTCCAGAGAGCATATACAGCCATGTTTGATCCTTTTTTGCAATTTTTCGAAGTTAACACGCCAGAGATGTTTACTGGTAAGAAATGAGACCCTCGCCGAATTCCATTCCAAAAAAACCGACAACTCAAACCAATTTTGTATGCTTCAAGTGTTTGGGGAATTGTATTTATCCAATTTCTGGACGATTTACATCCGCGTCAGGAGGGGGCAGCAGTCCGATTGCGGCCTTACAGCAGCCGGGCCAGGTAGCGCCCGGTGTGGCTG
>JBGSRY010000224.1:0-11777 GCA_041737325.1 Rhodoferax sp.
CCATCGGACGGGCTTCGTTCACGACGATGCCACGGCCACCGTATTGCTGACCATTCATGCCAGCAATAGCAGCTTGTGCTTGTGCGTCATCGGCCATTTCAACGAAACCGAAACCTTTGGAGCGGCCGGTGTCACGTTCCATCATGACTTTGGCGCTGGTGACGGTACCGTGGGCAGCGAATGCTTGTTGCAGATCGTCGTCACGGAAAGAATAAGGCAGGTTGCCTACGTAAAGTTTGTTGCCCATGAAAGGACTCCTCAAAATAACTCAAAACGCGATGGAGTCCATAACCGCAATCAACAAACCATTGAAGACTTAAAGCAGACGCGAGACTGACATTCACCGCAAACCACGTACTGCTCTATAAAAAACAATACGAGGCGCATGATACGTCAAGTTTATGTTTTTCAATCATTTATTTGCAAAGTGCCGGAAATCTGTGGTTTGGCGCGTGAATGATCAGTTGCAGTCGGGCAGGTTGTCGGCATCACCTTTGAGCACCTGCCGGATCACGTCGCCACCAAAGCCACGCGCTGCCAGAAACCTGGCTTGGCGCGCAGCCGTGCTGGCATCTGCCGGGGGGCTGCCAAACTTTTTGTCCCAGACCGTCTGTGCTCTGGCCAGCTCGGAGCTGCGCAGTGTGGTCATCGCTTCTGATACCAACTGCGCATCCAGCCCTTTGGCCAGCAGCTCTTGGCGGATGCGTTGCGCACCTAACTTGGCAGCGCGCCGGTTCAGCACCGACTCCAGCACCCGCTGTTCGCTGATGAAACCTTTGGCTTGCAGGTCGTCGAGCGCCAGCGCTAGGCTGCCGGGTTCTTCTTCAAAACGCTGCAACTTGCGCTCCAGCTCGGCACGCGAGTGTTCGCGCCCGCTGAGCAGGCGCAGGGCATGGCCTTTGAGTGAAAGCTGGTCAAAGGCCATGATGCGTCAGTCGTTTAAATACTACTATTTAAATAGCTGCTTGCGTAACAACCACAAGGGTTAGGGTGCTTTTTTGCTTGTAACTTTTGGTGATGCATCAGGAGCTTCACCGCCGTCCATCAAGGCAATCCCCAAGGAGGCCCGCACCTTGTTTTCAATTTCGCGTGCCAGCTCCGGGTTTTCTTTCAAGAACTCGCGCGCGTTGTCGCGGCCCTGTCCGATTTTTTCGCCGTTGTAGGCGTACCAGGCCCCGGATTTGTCCAGGATATTGGCGTTGACTCCCATGTCGATGATTTCACCCTCGCGGCTGATGCCCTGGCCGAACATGATGTCGAATTCGGCTGTTTTGAAGGGCGGTGCCACCTTGTTTTTGACCACTTTGACCTTGGTCTCGTTGCCAATGGAATCGTCACCTTTTTTGATGGTGCCCGTGCGACGAATGTCCAGCCGGACCGAGGCGTAAAACTTCAGCGCGTTGCCACCGGTGGTGGTCTCAGGTGAGCCAAACATCACGCCAATCTTCATGCGAATCTGGTTGATGAAGATCACCATGCAGTTGGTTTTCTTGATGTGTGCGGTGAGTTTGCGCAGCGCCTGGCTCATCAGGCGGGCTTGCAAGCCCGGCAAGCTATCGCCCATTTCGCCTTCCAGTTCAGCCTTGGGTGTCAAGGCCGCCACCGAGTCCACCACGATCAGATCAACCGCGCCGGAGCGCACCAGGCTGTCCACAATTTCCAGTGCCTGCTCACCGGTGTCGGGCTGGCTGATCAGCAGGTCTTGCAAATTCACGCCCAGGTTTTGCGCATATTGAATATCCAGCGCGTGCTCGGCATCGACAAAAGCGCACTGGCCACCGGTTTTTTGCATCTCGGCAATCACTTGCAGCGTCAGGGTGGTTTTACCGGATGACTCTGGGCCATAGATTTCCACCACCCGGCCGCGCGGCAAGCCGCCCACACCCAGGGCAATGTCCAGCCCGAGCGAGCCGGTTGACACCACTTGAATGTCTTCAATGACCTCGCCTTCACCCAGGCGCATGATGGTGCCTTTGCCAAATTGTTTTTCAATTTGCGCCAGCGCCACTTGCAGCGCTTTGGCTTTTTCGGCGTTGATCGGGGTTGGGGCTTTGATGGGTGCGAGAGGTTTGACGGGTGCGTCCATGGGGTTTCTCCTGAAGTTGCAAGGGTGACAAGGTGGTTTGCATCTTCTGTTTTTAACAACAAGCTGGATGCTTGAACAGTAGTTTAATCACAAACTTAAAACTATGAACGGTAATTTATAGTCAATTTGATTTACTATTTGCTGTATGAATCACCCTGACTTGGCCAGTGGCTGGCGGCAATCGCATTTGGGTCACTGGTTGGTGCTGGCTTGCCGCCGCTTTGATGACCGCGTGTTGGCCCTGATGGCGGCCAACGACCGCATGCCGCTGGCGCTGGCCCATCTGGCCGGGCGCGGCAAGTTAACCGCTTCACACATCCACATCACCCGGCATCTGGCGCTGCAGGGCTCACGCCTGACCGAGTTGGCGGCCCGTGCCGGGGTCAGCAAACAAGCCATGGGCAAGCTGGTTGACCAATGTGCAGCGTGGGGTTTGGTGCAGCGGCAAAGCGACCCGCGTGATGCGCGTGCGTGCCGGGTGTTGTTTACCCCGGCAGGCTTGAGCTGGCTGCAGGCTTACCAAGAGGCGGTGACCCAGGCGCAGCTTGAAGTGCAGGCGGCGGTGGGGGTTGAGGTGGCCACGGTGATGACCCTCGGGCTGGAGGCGTATGCCGCCTAGAATGGTCAAAACAAATGCGTACGGCGTGACACATTCATTCCAGTGACCCGATTGAGGAGACAAGCATGCGAATTTTGATAGCCGAAGACGACCAGGTTCTGGCTGATGGTTTGCTGCGCACCCTGCGCAGCTCAGGGGCAGCGGTAGACCACGTCGCCAGCGGCACTGAAGCGGACGCGGCCTTGATGACCAACAGCGAATTTGACTTGCTGATTCTTGATTTGGGGCTACCCAAAATGCACGGCCTGGAAGTGCTCAAACGCCTGCGTGCGCGTGGTTCGTCCCTGCCGGTGATGATTCTGAC
This sequence comes from Rhodoferax sp., assembly GCA_041737325.1. Lineage (GTDB taxonomy): Bacteria > Pseudomonadota > Gammaproteobacteria > Burkholderiales > Burkholderiaceae_C > Rhodoferax. The sequence goes on from JBGSRY010000224.1 coordinate 3,010, forward strand.
CGCAGCCGACAGTGTGGAAGAACGCGTCAAGGGGCTGGACTACGGCGCGGATGACTACATGGCCAAACCGTTTAGTCTGCAAGAGCTTGAAGCCCGCGTGCGCGCGCTCAGCCGCCGTGGCATGGGCGCGGCCAGCAGCACCATCAAACACGGCCCACTGATTTACGACCAGGGTGGTCGTGTGGCCACCATTGATGGGGCCATGGTGGAGCTTTCTGCCCGCGAACTGGGTCTGCTTGAAGTGCTGCTGCAGCGCGCTGGCCGTCTGGTCAGCAAAGACCAGCTGGTGGAGCGCCTGTGCGAGTGGGGCGAAGAGGTGAGCAACAACGCCATCGAGGTCTACATCCACCGCTTGCGCAAGAAAATTGAAAAGGGCCCGATCCGCATCGCCACGGTGCGCGGCCTGGGCTATTGTCTGGAGAAGATACCAGGGTGAATGTGTTCCACCGCGAGCAGCGCTCGCTGTTTGGCGAAATTCTGGACTGGATGCTCACGCCGCTGCTGTTGCTGTGGCCGGTGAGTTTGGTGCTGACCTGGCTGGTGGCGCAAGGCATTGCTGGCAAGCCGTTTGACCGTGCGTTGGAGTACAACGTGCGGGCCATGGCGCAGCTCATCACGGTGCGGCAAAGTCGCGTCACTTTTTCCTTGCCACGTCCGGCGCGCGAGTTGCTGCGTGCCGACGACTCCGATTCGGTGTACTACCAGGTGATGGGCCCGAAAGGCGAATTCCTGAGCGGTGAACGGGCCTTGCCTGCACCATCGATTGATGAAAAATTGATCATCGACGAAGTGCGCATCCGCGACGATGTGATCAAAGGTTTTGATGTCAAAGTGGCCTACTTGTGGGTCAGCCTGCCCGAGGCAGGCCATGCGCCGGCGTTGGTGCAGGTGGCTGAGACACTTGAAAAACGCTCGGTGCTGGCCACCGAGATTGTCAAAGGCGTGATGCTGCCGCAATTTGTCATCTTGCCGCTGGCTGTGTTGCTGGTGTGGCTGGCCCTGGTGCAGGCCATCAAACCCCTGAACCAGCTGGAAGAGCGCATTCGCGCCCGCAAGCCCGACGATCTGAGCCCCATCGATGCACATGCCGTGCCCACTGAAGTGGCCCCTCTGGTGGAGTCGGTGAATGATTTGCTGCTGCGGCTAACTGACTCCATCGCCACGCAAAAGCGTTTTTTGGCTGATGCTGCACACCAGTTGAAAACGCCCCTGGCCGGGCTGCGCATGCAAGCTGATTTGGCGCAGCGCGAAGGGGCCAGTGCCGAAGACCTGAAACAGTCGCTGCGCCAGATTGGACGCGCCAGCATCCGCGCCACCCACAGCGTGAACCAGTTGCTGGCCCTGGCGCGTGCCGAGAGCAGTGGCGTGGCCATGCCGCGTGCGCCCTGTGACTTGGCCGAGCTCACCATGTCGGTGGTGCGCGACTCGGTGCCGCGGGCACTTGAAAAACACATTGACCTGGGCTACGAGGGCACGCAGCCAGGCACGCCAGGTTGCACCGTGCTGGGCAATGCCACCCTGCTCAAGGACATGGTGCGCAATCTGGTGGACAACGCCATCAACTACACCCCGTCGAGCCTGGAGATGCCGGGCATCATCACTGCGCGGGTGTTAACCGACCCCTTTGGCCGCACCCTGGTGTTGCAGGTGGAAGATTCCGGCCCGGGCGTCCCCGAGCACGAACGCGAGCTGATCTTTCAGCCGTTTTACCGTGCCCTTGGCACCGAAGCCGATGGCTCCGGGCTGGGCTTGCCGATCGTGATGGAAATTGCCCAGCAACACCAAGCCCAGGTTAGCCTGGAAGACTGCTGCCCCGGGCGCACGCCACCGGGTGCACGTTTTGTGGTGCGGTTCACTGCCATGGATGCCATGCCCACGGAGCAAGTGGGCTAGCCGTCACTCGGCGCTGCAGGCACCAAGTGCTTGCCCACCCCAGGTCGCGCGCACGGCAGGCAACTGCACCAGCAACGCATCATCGACTGCAGGCAAGCGCAATTGCAACCCTTGCAAGGCCGGGCGCTGTTGCAGCACCCGGGCGCTGCGCACACCACGCTGCACCAACGCCGCCAGCGCCGTGTTGGCTTGGGTTTCGGTGTCAAAAACACCCAGCGACAAGCCCGGTGCCAAAGGGGTGTTGGTCAAGCTCTCAAAGGCAACTTTCATGTCAGTCAGTTGCGTGCGTTTTTTGTCCAGATCGGATGGGTTGGTGTATTTGCCCATGTAAACCAGCCAACGCGCCGTCTGGCTGGCAGCCTCCAGCATCCATGACTGCGCGGGCCAGGTCGGCGGCTGCAACACGGCGCGTACAGCCTGCACTTGCGTGTCAGTGAGCACGGGTGACAGCAGACAAAGCATTTTTTTGGGTACTGCTTTGGCCTGTTCGGCTTGCAACGCCTTGGTGGCTTCATGCGCCGTGAGAAGGGTTATCGCCTCGGGGTGAATTTGCCGCGCCAGCCGCTGTGGTTCGCGCTGCGGTGTGGGACCCCAGCCGTAGACCAGCAACCAGCCTTGCCCCCAGGCGAAGTAAGCACCATTGAGCAGCAACAACACCAGCACCAGCAGTCGCAACATCACCCAACCCACCTAAAGATGCGCATAGCGCGGCCCCGATTGCAAACGCACACTCACTTCAGCACTGGTGATGCGTTGCACACCCTGTGGGGTGGCTACCCGCAGCGCCCCGCTGGCATCCGCACCTTGGGCCACACCTTGCACACCATCGCTGAGCGTCACCGGCAGGTTGGCCAATGCATCGCGGGCATTGAAGGCGGCTTGGAAAGGGGCAAAACCCTGTGCCTCAAAGCGTTGCACGGTGTGTACCAAAGGGGCCGCGATGTGTGCAAGCACCTCGGGCGCATGGCTTGCAAGGCGTAACTCTGACAATCCGACGGGCGCGGTGGACAAACCGCTCACCGTCGGCGTCAGCAGGTTGATGCCCACGCCGATGACCACGTAACGGCTGCTGCTGGCCTCGCCCACACTGGCGGTTTCGATCAGAATGCCGGCCAACTTGCGGTCATACCACCACAGGTCGTTGGGCCACTTCAGCACAATGTCCGGGTGCAGGCTTTGCGCCACGCTCAAGCCCACCGCCAGCGACAGGCCAGACCAATCGGTCGGGGCCAGGTTCAGGCCCAGTGAAAACGTCAATGAAGCCAGGCTGCCCGCGCCCGCTTGGCCCGCGCTGCCACTGACCCACTGCTTGCCCAGGCGGCCACGCCCAGCCGTCTGGCGTTCAGCCACCAACAGCACCGGGTCACACTGTCCGGCGCGGGCGCGGCGCATCAGCTCGGAGTTGGTGGAGTCGACCTCAGGCAACACCTCCACCGTGAAGCCTGGCAGCAGGGGTTCCAGCGCTTGCCAAAGTGCCTCAGCGTGCCAGTGTGCAGGGGTGGGCATGGCTAACGGCTTTTACGTTTTGGGGCCAACAAGGTGCCACGACAGGTCTTGGCACCGCACCAGCAGGGGTATTCGGCCTTCAGCTTGGGCGTGTAGCGCTCATCGAGCATCAGACCGTAGTCGTAGTGCAGCTCTTCGCCTGCGGCAATGTTGCGCCGGGCCTTGATGAACACCCGGCCACCGTCTTCTTCAGCCTCGCAATTGCCATCGCACGAATGGTTGATCCAGCGCGACGAATTACCGCCAAACAAGGCATCAATCACCCGGTTTTCATCAATGTGAAAGTAAAACGTGTGGTTGGGGTTGTTCAGGTCATGCGGATGCCGTGCCTGGGCTTCTTGCCAGCTGATGACCTCACCCACATATTCAATGATGGTCTCACCCGCTGCGATGTCCTGCACCGCATAGACCCCCTTGCCGTGGATGCCTGATTGGCGCACCTGGATGCGTCGGGCGGAGGGCGATTTGGCAGTTTTGGCGGGCATGGGATGGGTCACGGTGAAAAATTTGGTATCGTGAACTCGTATGGGTGCGCGTGTGCGTGCTCACGTGTATGCGCCCGTGTGCGGGCGCGAGAACCGGGATTGTAGTCAGATGAACAAAGCAGATTCGACAAAAAACGCGGTTGTAACCAAGACCCTGGTGATTGCTGAAAAGCCCTCCGTGGCCCAGGACATCGTGCGCGCCCTGACACCGGTGTCGGGCAAGTTTGAAAAGCACGACGAGCATTTTGAGAATGACACCCACGTCGTCACCAGTGCGGTGGGCCACCTGGTGGAAATTGAAGCGCCCGAGCAATACGATGTGAAACGCGGCAAGTGGAGCTTTGCCCACCTGCCCGTGATCCCGCCGCACTTTGACCTCAAGCCCGTGGACAAAACCAAGACGCGCCTGAACGCGGTGGTGCGGCTGGCCAAGCGCAAAGACGTGGGCTTGCTCATCAACGCCTGCGATGCCGGGCGCGAGGGCGAGCTGATCTTTCGCCTGATCGAGCAATACGCAGGCGGAGCCAAGCCACTGGGCAAACCGGTGCAGCGTCTGTGGCTGCAGAGCATGACCCCGCAGGCCATCCGCGACGGTTTTACCCACCTGCGCAGCGACGCGCAAATGCAGCCGCTGGCCGATGCCGCGCGCTGCCGCTCCGAGGCCGACTGGCTGGTCGGCATCAACGGCACGCGTGCCATGACCGCCTTCAATTCACGCGATGGTGGTTTCTTTTTGACCACCGTGGGCCGGGTGCAAACCCCTACCTTGAGCGTGGTGGTGGAGCGCGAGGAGCAAATCCGCGCCTTTGTGTCACGCGACTACTGGGAAATTCACGCCACGTTTGCCGCGCAAGCGGGCCAGTACCCCGGCAAATGGTTCGACCCGGCCTGGAAGAAAGAGGCCGACGATGCCGAGAAAAAAGCCGACCGCGTCTGGTCAGCCGCACAGGCGCAGGCCATTGCCGATGCCGTGCGTGGACAGGCTGCTACCGTCACAGAAGAAAGCAAACCCACCACCCAAGCCAGCCCGCTGCTGTTTGACCTGACCAGCTTGCAGCGCGAGGCCAACGGCAAGTTTGGCTTTAGCGCCAAAGCCACGCTGCAAATCGCGCAAAGCCTGTATGAGCGCCACAAAGCGCTAACCTACCCGCGCACCGATGCCCACGCCCTGCCCGAAGACTACCTGCCGGTGGTCAAGCAAACCTTTGACATGCTGGCCGACTCCGGCATGAAACACCTGGCTCCGCACGCGCTGACCGCGCTCAACAACGGCTACATCCGGCCCAGCAAACGCATCTTTGACAACAGCAAGATCAGTGATCACTTTGCCATCATCCCCACGCTCCAAGCGCCCAGCGGGCTATCAGAAGCAGAGCAGAAACTGTACGATTTGGTGGTGCGCCGCTTCATGGCGGTGTTTTTTCCCAGCGCCGAATACCAGGTCACCACGCGCATCAGCAAGGTGCAGCAGCATAGTTTCAAGACCGAAGGCAAAGTGCTGGTTAAACCAGGTTGGCTGGCCATTTATGGCAAAGAGGCCGCCGACGAGGTGGCGGATGCCAAAGACGGCGACAAGGGCCAGAACCTGGTGCCGGTGCAACCCGGCGAACGGCCCACGGCCGACAACACGGAAGCGCGTGGCCTGAAAACCCGCCCCCCGGCACGCTACTCCGAAGCCACCTTGCTCGGGGCCATGGAGGGCGCGGGCAAAACTGTTGAAGACGACGAACTGCGCGAAGCGATGCAAGAAAAAGGCCTGGGCACGCCCGCCACCCGCGCGTCCATCATTGAAGGCTTGATTGCCGAAAAATACATGCTGCGCGAAGGCCGCGAGCTGATCCCCACCGCCAAGGCGTTCCAGCTGATGACCCTGCTGCGCGGGCTGGACGTGCAAGAGCTGTCGCGCGCTGACCTCACCGGCGAGTGGGAATACAAGCTCAACCAGATGGAGCACGGCAAGCTCAGCCGCACCGCCTTCATGGCCGAGATTGCCGCCATGACCGAGCGCATGGTCAAAAAGGCCAAGGAATATGACCACGACACCGTCCCCGGCAATTACGCCACGCTGCACACGCCGTGCCCCAATTGCGGCGGTGTGGTCAAAGAAAATTACCGCAGATATGCGTGTGTCGGCCGACCAGCGGACCCAGCACCTGCATCGGGCGGTGACAGCGACGGCTGCGGCTTCTCGTTTGGCAAAACGCCCGCCGGGCGCACCTTTGAACTGACCGAGGTGGAGCAGTTCCTGCGTGACAAGCACATCGGCCCGCTGGACGGTTTTCGCTCCAAAGCGGGCTGGCCCTTCAGCGCCGAGATGGTCATCAAGTTTGATGACGAAGCCAAAAACTACAAGCTGGAATTTGACTTTGGTGACGACAAAAAAGGCGAAGAAAGCGGCGAGCTGATCGACTTTTCAGCCCAGGAACCACTGGGAGCCTGCCCCAAATGCGGCGCACGCATCTTTGAGCACGGCAAGAACTACGTCTGCGAAAAGTCCGTGCCGACCGACGCACAAGCCACCCCCAGCTGCGACTTCAAAACCGGCCAGATCATCCTGCAACAGCCGATCGAGCGCGCGCAAATGGTCAAGCTGCTGGCCACCGGCAAGACCGATTTGCTGGACAAGTTTGTCAGTATGCGCACGCGGCGTGCCTTCAAGGCCATGCTGGCCTGGGATGCGGAGGCTGGCAAGGTCAACTTTGAGTTTGCGCCGAGCAAATTTCCGCCGCGCAAAACCACTGCCACGCCTTTGACCAAAGCAGCTGTTGCTGCAAAATCAGGAGCTGCTAGCGCAACATTTACGGGGGCTACAGCCTCAAAAGCCTTAAAAACTGCAAAACCTGCAGCCAAGAAGGTGGCCAAGGCAGCAACGGCCAAAACGCCCCGCAAAACACCCGCCACCGGTGCTGGGGCAACACCCAGCGCCGCTTTGGCAGCGGTGATCGGGGCCGAGCCCATCACCCGGCCGCAAGCCATCAAAAAGTTGTGGGACTACATCAAGGCCCATAACCTGCAAGACCCCAAAGACAAACGAACCATCGTTGCGGACGACAAATTGCGGGCAGTGCTGGGGCAGCCCACGGTGGGTATGTTTGCGCTGACCGGGTTGGTGGGCAAGCATTTGGGGTGAAGTGGCTGCAAATTATGCCGCGCTGTACGGTGGTGAGACCAAGCGATTTAATGAGCAAATCAAGCGGAATTTGAATCTTTAAGGTCGCAATTTGCGACCTTAAAGCAGGGCAGGGGGCAACATCGCAAATACTTACCCTACGCATTCACCGAGCATGGGTCGATCATGGCAGCGAAGTAGCCCACCATGTGCTCAACAAGCGCACCCAAGGGAAAACCCCCTGCAACCTTGCGTCTGCCTGACATCAAAATGTCACGTGGCAGTCATACCATGGCCTCTTCAGGCTGGGCTGTCTGAAGCCTTTACCCGGCCCCCATGAACTTACCTCAAGGATGCACCATGAAACTGCGCTATTCACTGATTGCCACGGGCGTTATCGCGCTCGGATTTGCGGGCTCTGCCCTGGCCCAGGACAAAACCCTGCGCCTGCTCACCTGGGCCGACTACGCGCCCAAAGACGTGGTGGCGCAGTTTGAGAAAGAAAGCGGCTACAAGGTTGAGCTGACCCTGTCCAACAACGAAGAAATGATCTCCAAGCTGCGCGCCACGGGTGGTGCGGGGTTTGACTTGGCGCAGCCGTCGCAAGACCGCATCACCGGGCCGCAAGCCGAGTTTGGCATCTACAAGCCCATGGACCTGAGCAAACTCAAAGCTGAGTTGTTCATTCCCTCCATGCTGGAAGCCACCAAGAAAAACACCACGCTGGCGGGCAAGGTCTATGGCCTGCCGCACATCTGGGGCACCGACGGCCTGGTGGTCAACACCAAGCTGGCCCAAATGGCCGACTACCCCGACCTGTGCAAGGCCGACTACAAAGGCAAGACCGCCGTGCGCCTGAAGCGCCCGACCTTGCTGGCCTTTGCGTTGGCGGCCGGCAAAGACCCGTTTGCCCTGTACAGCAACCCCAAAGCCTATGCCGCCCTGATGGACGACGTGGGTAAAACCGTGACCGCCTGTAAGGCCAACCTGAAATTCTTCTGGGACAACAAAGACCAGTTGCTCAACGGCATGCGCACCGGTGAAATCGTCGGCGCCATGATGTGGGACACGGGCGGCTGGAAGCTCAACGGCGAGAAGGCTGAAATCCAGTTCATCGCGCCCAAATCCGGCGCTTTAGGCTGGATCGACACCTTTGCCATTCCGGCCAAGGGCAAGAATGATGCGGCAGCCTATGCCTGGATCAACTTCAACATGCGCCCCGAGATTGCCGCACGCGTGGCCGGGTCGGCGGGCAACTTCACCGCCTCCAAGGGCGCTGACCAGTTGATGGATGCCAAGCTCAAGGCCCAGTTTGCCGCCAGCTTCCCGGAAGCCGCGTTGAAAAACGTCAAGTGGTACCCGGCCGTGCCCGCTGGCATTGAAGACATTGAAGGCCGCGTGCTCGACCGTATCAAGGCAGCAAATTAAGTTGATGCAGCCTGACCTGCAGGCCAGCCGCGTGGCCAAGCACTACGGTGCTTTCCACGCGGTGGACGACCTGTCTTTTGAAGTTGCGCGCGGCAGTTTTTTCTCCATCCTGGGCCCCTCGGGCTGCGGCAAAACCACGCTGTTGCGCATGGTGGCTGGCTTCATTGAGCCCGATGCGGGAGACCTGCGCATTGGCGGCAAGGCCATGCGCGGCGTGCCGCCCAACCAGCGCCCGGTCAACATGGTGTTTCAGCACCTGGCGTTGTTCCCGATGATGAACGTGGGCGACAACGTGGGCTACGGGCTGGCGCGCCGGGGCGTGGCCAAAGACGAGATTGCGCGCCGTG